>JAWBXL010000015.1:0-29846 GCA_038867895.1 Bathyarchaeia archaeon
TCCCTGGCTGTGAAAGCCCTCTCAAGATTAAAGATTCTCTCACCAACAAGCCATAGATACTTTGGCTCTCTAAACTTCTCAACACCAGTAACCGAGTACAGAAGCTTACTATAGAGGTCTACTGTTATTATGTTGCTGCTCAGCGGGAAAGCACAAAATATAGCCGTTTCCATCACGGCTGTTTCATCTTGTACATACTTAGTTATTTCGGCTTTCCCTTCAGTGGCTAGCGGATCTACTTTTCTCGGGGTTCCAGAGATTTCAAATTTATTCCAGCCAATGTTATGGTTGGCTCCCATTGGAGATGTTACAAAGTTCAGTCCATGAGCCTTGACCGAGCGCGGATCATATGCCGGAAGCTCAAGCCCTTTAATATGCATGGCATATTTTTCAGCTCCTCTACCTATAAGCTCCGCAGCCCGCTTAACTCCTTCACCCAACATGATGCCTAAACCCCCTATTCTCAGAGCAATCCTCCTCACAAGTTCTACCAGCACGTCGGGATCACCCCATCTAAGCTCAAGTCCATCCGCCTCATTTTTACTTATTATACCCTTCTCATAAAGCTCCATGGCAAACGCTATGGCTACACCAGTTGATATTGTATCTAAGCCATAGAGATCTGAGAGCATATTGGCATATATAATAGATTCAACGTTACAGTTTCCTATGTTTCCACCATAAGCCCAATGCGTCTCATACTCTGGAAAATCCCAAACAAATCCGGCATATGGCCCTTTCGATATCTTAAAGGTTTTCCAGCACCTCATCATGCAACCGTAGCACGCGCCATGCTTAACTAAATAGCTGGATAAAACTTCCGGGGTGAAACGATGGATGCCCTCAAATGGAATTTGTTTAAAGTTATATGTTGGAAAATTACCCATAGCATAAAAGAGATACACTACTCCGTTCGTGCCAAGGCTTCTAAAATGCTCTAGGGCTGGACTTTTTCGATAAATCTCTATCTGCTCTTTGACAGCCTCATCAAAAGCATCTTCATCATATACCTCCGGTCTTTTTGACCCCCTCACAACAATAGCCTTAAGGTTCTTTGAACCCATTACCGCCCCTCCTCCACCTCTAGACGCTGTCCGCATATCATCCGTCACTATAGCAGAAATCTTAACTAGCCTCTCGCCAGCTGGGCCTATCATAGCTATTCTAGCTCTTTTATCTGTCTCCTCAAGAAGGAAATCTTTTGAAGCTTGCGTTGTCATACCCCAAATGTGAGAGGCTTTTCTAAACTCAATATTATTATCATTTATCCATACGTAGATCGGCTCCTCAGATTTACCCTCTATAATTATCGCATCATACCCAGCAAACTTGATTTCCACGCCAAAATATCCGCCAGCCGAGCTTCTACAATAAATGTTTGTGAGCGGGGATTTGAAGTGAGCGAGCCATCTTCCTGCTGATTGCGCCTTAGTTCCAGTTAATGGTCCAACAGTCAAGATGATCTTATTAGTTGGGCCTAGAGGATCTATGCCCCTAGGCACCTCATTAAAGAGAATATTAATTCCGAACCCCCGGCCGCCAACGAAATCCTCAACAAGACTCTTCTCAAGGGGCTCCATAGAATATTTACGATTTGTTAAGTCTAATCTCAGAATTTGTCCCATATAGCCGAACCAGGAACCAGATTTCTGGCTCATAGGAAAAGCACCTCTCCTTAATAGCAAAGTTACATGCTGTTAAGATTAAAATCCTTATATAAATTTAAAGGTTTATTTATAATCCATGAAATTTTTGGCTGCTCTTCTAGGCTTAATATCTTGCTTTAAAGTTTAAAGCCCTTTCAACACTATTCTACATACTTCTCTAAGGAAAAGTCTATATGCTTCCTCTTCGCAACTAATTTAAAATGCATATAGCATATTGGAGTCATCTGTGGATGGCGGAATGCAATATGGCTGAGGAAATCGAGGCGCCACTAGAATTACATGATGTGAGCAGGTATAGAGAGAAGATTGTCAATGGTCCCATTATACGTACATTTTTTTGGCTTGGTATTCCTCCAGCATTAAATCAGCTTGTCCTCATAGCATATAATGTTGCTGATACCTACTGGCTTAGCTGTTATAACGAGTTGTGTGTTTCAGTTCCTAGACAGGTTTTTCCAGTCATTATGCTTTTTCAGGCTCTTGTGATGGGTACTAATGCTGCCTGTCTAAGCATAATTTCGCAATACATTGGGGCAAGAGCCTACAAGAACGCAAGTATTGAGGCTTCGAGGTTCTTTACTGTAGCCTGCATCACGGGTGTAACCCTAAATATAACACTTTTAGCTCTCAGGGAATGGATTTTCTCCTGGTTGATATTTACTCCACCTGAAATATTTAGTGAGGTTATGGCTTTCTCGGCTGTTACTGCCTTTGATGTACTCTTTATGGCTGTAGCTTTTACCTTCACAACGTTGCTTCAAAGCCTAGGAGATACGAGACGCCCGGCAATCATCAATATAATAAGTGTTGCAATCAATGTGGCATTAGATCCCTTTTTTGTCTTGGGCATAGGGCCATTTCCACGTCTTGGGGTTGTTGGTGCTGCCCTCACAGATGTTATGGGAAAAATCCTATCAATTATCGGCCAAGCCATTATGCTTAGAAAAAACTATTCAATGCTAAGACTTGGTTTTACAAGCGACTTGAATTTTGAGTGGGCTAAGATTGTCTTAAAGATAGGCTTTCCAGTTTTATCTTTTGGCTTATTGAATGGGTTTGCATTCATCTTACAGCAGAGACTTATTAATATGCTGGGCATAGTTGCCGCAACCGCGTTTTCCATAGGATTTGTAATAGTACAAATAGTTGACGGTGTGCTTTTCGGATTATGTCAGGCTACTGCCATAATGGTTGGACAAAATCTTGGAGCGACTAACCCTAGGAGGGCGAGGGAGGTGGCCTTTAAGACGACGGTGGTAGTGTTCATTCTTGTTGCGATGGGCGCATTTATAGTTTACCCAATTAAGCGGTCGATAATAGACATATTCACAAGTAGCCCGGATATAATTTTGGAGACGGAGCGTTTCTTATCTATAGTGCTGCCATCACTCCCCTTCTTTGGGGTATGCATAAATATCATGTCTATTGGAAGAGGATCAGGACGCACGAGTGTACCCACAACCATCGAAATAATAAGAATATGGGCTGTAAGAATAGCGTTAGGATACTTTTTAGCGTTCATAGCTAATATGAATACGATGGGCGTCTGGCTACCGTTCGCATTAAGCAACATTATAGGGGGAGTAGCCCTATCTACTTGGGCAAAATATGGAAAATGGGACAAAGCTATAATTAAATTAAATTAAATTTTAAAAAGGAAGCCATAACATATTTCAGCCATTCAAATAGTTTTCTGATATATTTGCGCATATTTTCTATGTAATTAGTTTTAATGCCTCCGTTGCACCCTTATTTTTGGGTGTTGCCGCCACTATGACTAATGATCCTGTCTTTAGACACTATTTAAGGAGATCGTTAGGCGCGAGATTGCTGACTATTATAAGGGGAGGTGGGTCGCTCTTGAGGGCGGTGCTATGGGTTGTAGGGTGTTTTTAAGGTATTGGAGGGATGGCAGATCTCCAACTATTAATAGTCCTCAGGACGTCTTAGACCTGTTAAAACATTATAGTGGTGTTCATCCAAGATCCATCTATGGTTCAGTCAACATCTATAAGAACCTAGTGGATAAGACTTCTCTTGAGGATCCGTCTAACATAGTCTACGCATCACCAATATGGATATTGATGGGAATTAAGAGAGTGGAAAGGCGTGCTGGAGGCTGCTAGGATAATCGTTAATTATCTTGAAAGGCTCGGCATATCTAAATCGGTTTTTGTTAGGTGGAGCGGGGAGGTGTACATATACACGTCCATGAAAAGTGCTTCTCAACCGAGATACTATCAAAGTATAATCCATTAGATATAGCGTACTCCCTAGTAGACTTCGTTCTAGAGCGCTGCAAGGATAAGATATTGGATGTGATCTCGAGATTTAAAAGCATTAAAGTTGAGAATGCGATAGATTTGAAGAGAGTCTTCACGGCGCCACTCTCACTTCATAGAAGGAGAAACTTATGCTGCGTATGCTTTAAGCCAAGCGAGCTAGACATCTTTGAGGTTGAGTGGGCTAACCCGGGGAGGATTTCAGACATAACCGAGATTGGAGAGTTTATGTTGAGGGGGGAGGGGACGAAGCCGCTATAGAGGCGATTAGATCTGCGGGCGGGTATAGGGGCTGGCTCAGCAAGGATGATGCTAACATAAGGAAAGTAATATCATCAGCCACTACGCCTAATAAAGCAGATTCAGAAAGAGAGGCGAAGAATGAGCGGAAGAGTAAGATAGGGCGCTTTCAAGCCATGGGTTTATTACAGGCCGCCAGATATTATCTTTTAACTGGTGATTTAGAGAAAGCCAAATCCTTTGGCCTGAATAGAGCGATCTTTTATGCGTGGGCCAAAAGGCGCGGCAGAGAAATGACCTCTGGGAGATTATAAGAGGAGAGCGTTTATACAAGGGTTAGTTTAGGGAAGGTTGAGACCGCCCAAGTGGGAGATGAAGGACGTTCGTGACCAAAAAGGGATGTTCACAATAAGCGATGAAATACAGAGACCGGAAGACTATGATAGGCAGATAGCCAGGCCAATAGAGAGCACAGTGGGTTATGAAGAGGCTTGGCATACAGCAATAGAATACCTAAAAAGCTTCAGCAGAGAAACGCTACTCAACCAACAAAAATTCTTCAAAGAAGTCTACGAACCCATCAGGGATAGATTTCCAGAAATAATCTTAAATCCAAAGAAACTAAAGAGAGACCTAACGAAGTGGCTTTAAGTGCCAGACTAAAGAAAGAAGACAAAAATCTGTGGACAACAGAAAAGTTAAGGCAAAGAACCCATGATACGGGGACCGTCTCAGGGTATACCCAAACTTTCAACTCCTCTTCTCCAGAAAAAGCTTGTTTTAATTTCTGTTTTTGAAAAGCAATGAGAATTCTGGTGCTCCGGGCGGGATTTGAACCCGCGTCTGCGGCTCGAGAGGCCGCCATACTTGACCGGGCTATACTACCGGAGCATAGAACTATTACTTTATTTGGAGTTGATGATATTTTTTCTTTTCGGTTTAATGGGTTTGTGGGAAATTCGATGGATTATAGATTGAGGGTTTCGACGGATATTATCTAAGGAGGGATTGGAAATCCGCTTAAAAAATAGAATCTCTTAAAGTTGACATGCAACCGACTAAAGTTTAAGGAGATAAAAATAAAATTAGACTGGAGAGAATGGATAAATTTATTAAGATTGCTCATAACTTTCCTTAAAATTGTTAAAAAATATATTAAGGAAAATTCCTTCTCACTTAAATAGTAGTTTACGCTAGATTTGGGTTCAGCGATGGGCTTAGAGAGGGGCTTTAAATGTGCTGGATATAAATGTAGGGATCATCTTGGAAGAGCGCCTGCAGCTCCAGCGGCAACCATTGATGAAAATATTTTCTACCCCTTTTGGTAGATCGAATATTCCGGCAGATTCTACCCAAAACGAAACTAATTCTACCCAAAACTCCTTCTACAAAGCTTTCAGAGAATGCTTAACATCCTTTACCTTTGATTTTATTGGGTTGCTGGCAGGCTTCATCTTCACCCTTTTCCTAGATATTTTCATGCTAGCGCCCTGGATAATCGCTGTTTACCCCGCGATTTTAACCGCAAGGGGGGCGCTTGTTGGCATATTTACGGGTAGACTGAGCACCTCCCTTCACATCGGCACAATATATCCCAAGTTCGCCGGAAACACAAGGGCATTTCATATACTTGTTGATACAACCGTAGTCATGAATTTAATAGTCAGTTTTTTAATGAGCTTGATTGCCATGGCTTTCGACTTTCTCTTCTGGGGAGCTGAAGTTGGCAATTTTATTGATATCATGTTGAACGTGATTGCAACTATGGCTTTAGGCCTAACAATATTTATCCCAACAGCCTGTATATCCTTCCTTTCATTTAAAGCTGGTTTAGACCCGGATGTTGTTGTGTACCCCATTATGTCCTCGGTAGCCGATGCCCTAATAACCATTTATTATGCTCTAATAGTCGCAATCTTCTTTCTTTCGGGCAGCATAGGAAGGGCCGTTGTAATAACCATTAACATTTTTTATCTAGCTCTTACAGCCCTTATAGTATTACGCAATATACATGATGGGGAGTTTATCAAGGGTATAAAGGAAATTCTGCTGACTCTAATTATAGTTGCATTTATAGTTAATGTTACGGGGACATTTCTCGGCAGGATAAGCGCTATTATTGAGGAGAGGAGAGAGGTGTATACCGTTTACCCGTCCTTGATTGATATGATTGGCGACGTGGGATCCGTTATAGGCTCAACGGCGACGACGAGACTCGCTTTAGGTCTGATTAATCCATCACTTAGAGAATTAAAGAAACTTAGAGAGCATATTCTCGGCTCATGGCTCTCCTCGCTAATAATTCTTACCACCCTATCGGCAACTTCGCTGGTTTTAAACGGATTATTTGAGACAACGCATTTTGCCTGGCTCACATCAATCTTAATAATTGTTGACATTATTGCTGTCTCGCTAATACTTTGTATATCATTTCTAGTTTCGATTTTAACCTTTAAGAGGAGTCTCGATCCAGACAACTTTGTTATTCCTATCGAGAGCTCTCTTGCAGATAGCATAACAACGCTATCTTTACTCCTCGCTCTACTCTTAATCCCAGGATAAAAAGGTGAGAGAACTCGGTAAATTTAAAAAATGCAAGAAAAATATTAAATTTAGAGAGGACAGGTTGAGATGCGTAAACATGGAAGGAAGGAGAAGATAAGGTATCAACCAATACCCGTAAGAGAAATACTTCTGGAGATGAAGAATTTATCTGAGATAATGATAGACTTGGCTTATTCCGCAGCCTTATTTGGAGATAAGGATTTGGCCGAGGATGTGATTGAGCTTGAGGAGAGAATTGATTTATTAACTTATCTCCTCAACATGGAGGTTATGCTTGCTACGAGGGATGCTGAGGATGCAAAGGTTTTATCTGGGGTTGCGAAGGTTGCCTCTGCCGCAGATAAAATTTCGGATGCGGCGGGAGATATTGCGAATATAGTTCTTCATGATATTGGCGTGCATCCAATTATATCTAATATATTTGAGAGAGTTGAAGAGAGACTGGCAAGAATAAAGATTCTCGAGAACTCTCCAATCATTGGGATGAAAATAAGTAGTTTAGACCCGGCATCCATGGGGATAGATATAATAGCCATTCGTAGAGGAGGGGACTGGATAATAAACCCAAGAGAGGAGGAAATCATTAAAAGCAACGATATTATTATCGTGCGCGGGGTGCAGGAGGGCATAAACGAGTTTAGGGAGAAGGTTGGGGAAAGAATCATAAGAGGGGAGGAGGAGATTATTAGAAAGATTGTGTGGGAAGACCGCTTTAAGGACGTTATTGAGCGCTTTGTCGAGCTTAAAGATGTATCTGAGGTGATGATTGATTTAGCCTATTCAGCGTTAATGTTAAATAGTAAGGAGCTTGCTGAAGAAGTTCAGAGACTCGAAGAATACGTTGATAGGCTTCATACGGAGTTTGAACTGCTGGTTCTTTCAAGCAAATTTGTTGAAAGCGAAGTCAAGGGCATACTAGGGCTCATAAGGCTTGGCGTCGCCGCCGAAAAAATCTCTGATGCTGCAGCCGAGATAGCTGAGATAATTCTGAGGGGAATTGATCCACATCCCATTCTTAGAATGACCGTGGAAAGCGCGGAGGAGACCGTCATCTACGCGCAGGTAAACCTGGACTCCACCATAGTGAATAAAACTCTTAGGGAGGCGCGCATACCGGAGGAGACGGGCATGTGGATTCTCGCCATAAAAAGAGGAGACAAAATCATTAGGCCGAAGCCAGATACAAGAATCGAGGCAAATGACGTTATAATTGCGGCAGGATACTCCCAAGGTAAAGAAGACTTTATTAATCTGGTCTCATACAAAAAAGAGGAATAAAAGTCTCTTAAAGAAGATACATGTTATAGGGATCATTACTAAAAATTGGCATAGTTCGCTACTACATAAATGTTGGCTACAGATTGACATTTTAAAGTTAAATCATATATGCGGCATATATTAGGGCCGCCGTTCCTATAAGGTTTATAAATATGTCTAGTGAGGGGCCAGCAGCATCTTTCAATGGATCACCAACAGTATCACCAATAACGGATGCTGTGTGTATAGGGCTACTTCTACTTTCGTGCACACTCATTTCAATACGCTTTTTTGCATTATCCCATAAGGCTCCACTTATACACATAAGCAAAGAAAGTGGTAGTGTTGTAACCAAGTTTCCAACTATAAGCCCGCCCAAAGCCTCTTTACCCAAAAGAGGACCGACCACAAATGGCGTGATGATGGAGAGGATCGCTGGGAAGAACATTCCTCTCAAAGCGGCTCTAGTACATATTTCTATACACTGAATGTAGCCGATCTTACTTTTCCTTCTCGCGTTATGTGGAGATGGGACGGATTTAGTAAAATGTCTATGTATTTCTTTAATCATTGTATAGGAGGCTTTGCTTACAGCCTTGATGACCAGAGAGCAGAGAATAAATGAGAGGGAGCCGCCGATCAATATACCAATTATCACTTGCGGGTCGGCAGCATTAATAGTGTTTAAGCGAGCTGAAGCCAGATAGGTTGAGAATAGGGCGACCTGAGCGAGCGCTGAGGTCCCAATAGCATAAACCTTACAAATAGCCTTTGTTACATTGCCAATTGAATCAAGCATATCCATTGTTTTTCGGAAATCCTCACCCATCCTCGACATGGTTATTAAACCATTAGCATTATCAACGATTGGTCCGTAGGCGGCCATTGATACAAAGGTCGCCATTATAGATAGAAAGCCAACTGCCACAAGAGCGAGCCCATATAAGCCCTCAAGATAATAGGAGAGGAAGACTGTTGCCAAGATTATTATGGTTGGTGGAAACGCAGCTTCTAATCCTGTGGAGAGGCCGGTTAATATGTTTAGCGCTGGGCCGTATTTAGAAGCCTTTACAAGATCTTCCACCGGCTTGCTTCTCAGCGAAGTATAATAACTAGTTATATAGGCAAGCAAAAGAATAGCTATTATCCCCATTAAGGTCGGCAGAAACATCCTCAGATTTCCAAAAAGATACTGTGATGTTACAGCGGAGGATACGACTGCAAGGATTGCAGGGATATACATTATTTTATATATCATCCACCTGAAGCCCCGAACAGAAATTCTAGCAGAAAGTAAACTTACCGCTGAAGAAATTAGGCCTGAGCCTGAAACTATAAGTGGATAGAGCGCGCCAACAGATCCATGCATAGACACACCAAGGATGATCGATGCAATAAGCATACAAACATATGACTGAAAGACATCTGAGCCTGTTCCAGCAATATCACCGACATTATCGCCAACCTGATCCGCTATTACGGCTGGATTACACGGGTCATCCTCTGGAAGCCCCATCTCAATTTTGCCAACAACGTCAGCGGTTATATCAGCCGCCTTAGTATATATTCCTCCACCAACGCGCGCAAAGAGACCAACTAAGCTGGCTCCAAAAGCCAATCCGATTAGACCTGATAAGTCATTAAAATTAAAGGCTAGGAATAATATGTAGAGACCGGTTACAGCCAGCAGCCCAAAACTAGTTAGAGATAAGCCTGCGATTATGCCCCCACTAAAGGCTGTGAAGAAGGCTTTAAGAAAACCCTCTTTTGCAGATTCGGCCGTTTTATAATTCGTGTTAACCGCGACCAATGTTCCAAGGTATGCAGAGATTACCGAGAAGATGGATCCGAGGGAAAAGGCTACTGTTTTAAATACCCCAAAAAATATGTCAAGGAGTACGGCAACAATGGCGCTAAAAAGCAGGATCCAAAGAAACTGTTTATTTAAGTAGGTGATCGCCCCCCTCTTAATAATCTCTGAGATCTCAGATATCTTTTTAAGGTTAGATAAGCCAGTAGATAGACGACGCGCTAACAGAATAGAGAATAAGTTAACTGCGATACACGAAAATATTGGAATATACACTAGCTGGTTCAATCTTCAAGCAACCTCTAGGGCTTAATTGATGTTCCTAAGTTTTCAAATCTCAAGAAGATAATTATTTTCAGTAGGTTAGTTAAAAACTTTACTCAAGGAACCCCCGTTTTAGTAGGCATGATGTAGAAGGTTGCGCATATACGCCAGTTCACAAAAATAATTTGTGAAAAATAATGTTGCTAGTTCAGGTGGTTTCCTGTCCGCACAACATACTTAAGTACTGCTTAAGCTTATTGAATAGTTCGCTTGCCTTTATTTCCTCAGTGCTTTCGGGCTGCATGATCTGGTATTTACCTTGTCCTATATCTCTAAGAATAAAGTATTTCTTACCATACTCGAAATAAATGTGCTCTCTACTAATCTGGATATCCCACTTTTTGGCTTCTCCAGACATGGAACATCACAAACGTTACATACGGACAACAAAATATTAAAAGTTTTTGCTTTAAAGAACATACGCGTATATTAGACAGCATATTATTGCCAGTAACGCTCCCCCGAACCCCCATGCAACCCAGCTTGACGCAAATATGTATGGAAATGATTCTATCAAGATAGGAAGAACCTTAAAATATATTATATTAGCAACGACGCCAAGTATAAATCCTATGAAGCCGACCGCAAATACTGTAAGTACAGCCTTCAATCTTCTGCCCATATTTATCACCTAGATTAATATTTATTTGGGTAGACCTTCGCCTTCAGCCTCAGCAGATTTTGACGCAACAAGCTCTGGAAACTTCTCCTTCATCTTCTCCTCGACTATAAGCGCGGCTTCCGCAAGTATCTTCTGAGCCTCCTCACCCACTGGTTCAGCCTCAAGGCTAATGCCAGCCATTTGACCAGACTCAATCATTATTTCATCAAGTAGCGTCATTATAGCCCCTAACTCCTGCTCCGCGCTCGGCATTAATCCCGCTATTCCCACCCGTACATCTCTAAGTATATCCATTACTGGCGCTATAACCGCGGCAGCATTACCCAAGTGCGTTATCGTTCCAAGCCTCAACGCGACTCTCTCAAGCGCTAATCTAGCATTAGACATAAGATTCATTGTTTTTCTCAGCTCCGCTAGCTCATTAGCGTAGACGGTAGCTCTCTTTATATCACGTTCAGAGTATGCCTCAACAACTTTTGAGAATAGGGATTTATCTCTTTCATTCATGGAATGAATAGCTTTCTCGAGCGCCTGGGCCTGAGCCTCTATCCGCTTGACAACAAGCGAAAGTTTATATCTTAGGGGTTGCTGCGGCCTAATTGTGCCGACGATTCTATCAACTATAGTAGCCTCGCCTCCTTCCCATTCCCTACTAAACCTTGACATTTATTTCACCAATTCGTTTTTCTGGGCCAGAATCATATTTGAGTGTTCTTATCATTTAGGTATCTACGCGCTTGTTATGACCCCCTTTTCGATCTCTTCAAGGCTTCTTGAATGGACATGTCTCAAGATCCATAAGTACTGGTATCTCTTTAACACGCTTAATGGAAATCTTCTCCCAAATTATACCCTTTGGTCTCTCACCGACGCTGCCTATTCTAATAATTCTCGTCGGCGTTATTATCGCGTTAACCACAAGGTCATAGGGCTCCCTCGGCACAAAATCAACCACTTGGATATCATGAACCGTAGTGAAGATTGCCGTGTCATCCCCTACGGCGCCTACCTCACGAAGCACCCCATATTCTATCTCGCTATATCCCCCTCCCTTGCCGACTCGTACACCATCCTTAGACACGGCGACAGAGCCGGCAATGAATAAATCTACCTTAGGAATATCCCTCAGCCCACATGACTCGCCGTACTTAACCGCTCCATGAATTGTGGATGCTTCATCATAAGCTCTTCTCGGGATCTTGCTTGGATTAAGAAGAAGAAAACTTGATTTAAGTCTCGGCGTCGGCATAAGCAGAACCTTACCGCTCAGAAGGGTAAGGTATCTAACATCCTTCTGCGGGGAGTCAGGGTTAACCTTAACAACCTTGGCCCTTTTAAATTCCTCCTGCTCAGAAAGCCTTTTTGCGGCAACCTCAGCACCAACAAAATTTGGTATTCTCCCATAGACTGGTCTAGGAAACCTTGCCACATTAGTCTTCTCCATTAAATCCCACACTTTTCGGCGTATTTCTCTTTTAATTAGGCTGATAAGTTCATTATCTACTCCCATATAACAGCCAGCCCTTCATTATAAATGTCTAATTTTCTCCTTCAAAACCTTTTAGATATTCTCTTAGAGACGAAAGGCTTTTATATGGAATGCCTGTAATTTTTTGATTTTGAGGTCTGTGAAATGGGGTATTGCTTTATCTAACCGCCAAAGCTGCTTTGCAGATAAAATAAGGATTTTTGATACAACCCTGCGTGATGGAGAGCAAACGCCAGGGGTATCATTAACTCCAGAAAAGAAGGTTTTAATCGCCAAGAAACTTGATGAGCTCGGTGTGGATATTATAGAGACGGGGTTCGCGGCAGCGTCGGAGGGCGAGATGGAAGCCATAAAACTTATAACCAGGGAGAACTTGAGAGCCGAGATCTGCAGCTTCGCTAGGGGCGTTAAGAGCGACATAGATGCAGCGTTGAAATGTGATGTAGACTCTGTTTTCCTAGTTATACCAGCCTCAGACATACAGATCAAGAGTAAGTTTAACAAGTCTAGAGAAGAGATTCTAGAGATGACTGAAAAGTTTGTCGAGTATGCTAAGGATCACGGGCTAATAGTTGAGTTTGGTCCAGAAGACGCTACTAGAAGTGACATGGTCTTCCTAAAGGAAATTATTAGAACCGCGATTTCAGCTGGTGCGGATAGAATCACCCCGCCGGACACTGTTGGCATATTAACACCGGAAAGAGCCTACAGCTTCTTTTCAGAATTGAGGCAAACTTTTCCAGGAATAATATTTGGCGTCCACTGTCATGATGACTTTGGCTTAGCAGTTGCAAATACCCTTGCAGCTCTGAGGGCTGGTGTGGAAGTAGCTCATGTTACCGTTAACGGTTTGGGGGAGAGGGCCGGTAATGCGGCTCTGGAGGAGGTTGTCACATCACTGAAACTTCAGTATAATGTAGACACGCATATAAAGACAGGATTACTCTATGAGGTATCCTCATTGGTTTCCAGGTTAACTGGCATTCCAGTTCAACCTAACAAGGCTATTGTCGGCGAGAACGCTTTTACGCATGAATCTGGAATACATACCCATGCAATTTTAGTAGACCCCTCAACATATGAGGCTATACCACCAGAGATCGTTGGTAGAATTAGGAGGCTTGTCGTTGGGAAGCATGCTGGCATGCATGGAATTAGGGCGGCATTGATGGAGATGGGAATTAATCCGACAGAGGAGCAACTTAAGGAAATATTTAGGAGGGTTAAAGAGATAGGTGATAAGGGCAAAAGGGTTACAGATGCGGATTTAAGGGCGATTGCCGAGGAGGTTATTGGGGTGCCATCCTCCCAGCAAATGAGACTTGAGGAGCTAACCGTCATAACTGGAAATCGCGTTACGCCAACAGCTTCTGTTAGGCTCAAAATCAATAACAGTGTTATAACAGAGGCTGCTACAGGGGTTGGCCCAGTAGATGCTGCAATGAACGCTATAAGAAAGGCAGTTTTAGCCGTAGAGCCAATCCACCTTGAAGAATATAATGTTAAGGCTATAACTGGTGGAACCGACGCTGTGGTCGAGGTGATAGTTAAATTGCGTAAGGGCGATAAAATAGTAACTGCAATGGGCGTACACGAGGATATAGTTATGGCAAGCGTTAATGCTATGATGAGGGGCATAAATGTTCTAATGAGCAATAAATCCGCAGGCCTTAGTAAAATGCAACCGGGTTGACTATAGAGCAAAATTTTTAAGTGACATACGCATATTACTATGCGGTTTCACTCTCGGAGGGCGGAAAGTGAGGGAGAATCGGGTACGGAGGAATCGCTACCTACATAAACGCTGATAAGCCATTTTTAGAGAGGGCTCGATTAGCACATGAAACAGTATACAAAAGTGCTAATCTTCCTCATAATCTTCTAGAATATGCGTTGTGGTTTTCTAAGCATTATACATGTATGATTGAGGTGTTCTGAGAATGGTCTTAATGAGCGGAGCTAAAGCTCTACTAGAGACATTAAAAAGGGAGAAAGTTAAAGTAATATTTGGTATACCAGGAGGGGCGATACTACCAGTATACGATGAATTATACGTGGAGTCAGAAATAAACCATATTTTAATGCGCCATGAGCAATGCGCGGCCCACGCGGCTGATGGCTACGCTAGAGCCAGCGGCCAAGTTGGCGTCTGCATGTCCACTTCCGGGCCAGGCGCCACTAACCTTGTCACTGGAATTGCGAATGCCTACATGGATTCAACGCCAATAGTCGCTATAACTGGTCAGGTTCCAAGAGCCTTTATAGGTAGAGATGCCTTTCAAGAAGCCGATATAATCGGTATAACAACGCCCATAACTAAATGTAACTTTCAAGTCAGGAGCGTTTCCGATATACCTAAAATCGTTAAGACCGCTTTTTACGTTGCTTCAACTGGTAGGCGTGGGCCAGTTCTAATAGATTTGCCTAGGGATGTGCAGATAGAGGAAGCTCAGGTAGAATTTGATGATGAGGTTGAGCTTAAGGGTTATAAGCCCGTTTATGAACCTCATCCCTTACAGATTGAGAGAGCGGTTCAGATTCTACTTCAATCTGAGAGGCCAGTAATAGTTGCTGGCGGGGGAGTTATAGCCTCAAATGCATGTCAAGAGCTACTTGCGTTAGCGGAGCTTTTACCCGCGCCCGTCGCCACAACACTTATGGGTAAGGGTGTTATACCAGAAGACCATCCACTCTCAATTGGTATGCTTGGGATGCATGGAACAATCGCGGCTAATTATCTGGTTCAGGATGCCGATGTACTGTTGGCTGTGGGCATGAGATTCTCTGATAGAACCACCGGAAACATTAAAACTTTCTGTCCAAACGGAAAGATAATACATGTAGATATAGATGCGTCTGAAATAGGGAAAAATATTAAATCTCATGTTCCAATAGTCGCGGATGCGAAGAGGGCTCTACAGGCAATATATCAACATCTCATCGAGAAGCTTCAGAAGAAGGAGAGGTCTGCTTGGTTTGAAAGGATGCGGGAGCTTAAGAGGATGCATGAGGAGGTCGCTAGATCTAATAGCGATGATGGGATTAAGCCGCCAGCCCTGATGGTTGAGATAAGAAAAATCCTTCCGAATGACGCTATAATAACCACCGAGGTGGGTCAGAACCAGATGTGGGCTGCATTATACCTGAAGGTCTATAAGCCTAGAACATTTATAAGCTCTGGGGGGCTCGGAACAATGGGTTTCGGCTTCCCAGCGGCCATAGGGGCTAAGGTCGCCTGCCCAGATGTTCCAGTAGTCGATATAGCTGGTGATGGGAGCTTCATAATGACCGAGCAGGATCTCGCGACATCAGTTGCATGGAAGATACCAGTTGTAGTTATAGTATTGAATAATTCTGTCTTGGGGATGGTTGCTCAATGGCAGAGGCTATTTTATGGTAGACGTTACTTTGCGGTGCATCTCGGCGGTATACCGGACTTTGTTAAGCTTGCCGAGGCATATGGCGCGCAGGGGATTAGAGTTCAGTCCATTGAGGAGTTTAGACAGGCGCTTAAAACAGCCCTAAGAAGCGACGTAACAACCGTTATAGACGTGCCAATATCCCCGGAGGAGAATGTTCTGCCGATGGTACCGCCAGGCCAAGACCTTAAGAATTTAATGCTGAGCTGATGGATTATGGAGAGAGAAGAGAAGGTTTATATGATCTCAGCCATAGTTGAGCATAAGCCAGGGGTGCTTTTCACAATCTCGAATATGTTCAGGAGAAGGGGATTTAATATAGAAAGCATTTCTGTTGGCGTCTCAGAGCAGCCGGATCTGGCTAGAATGACGATAACGATTAAAGGTGATGAATCTCTCATTGAGCAGGTGATTAAGCAGCTAAGGAAGATTATAAGTGTTGTTAAAGTGAGCGTCCTAGATCCAAAGAATACCGTTGCAAGGGAATTGGCCCTTATTAAGGTTAGTACTCCGGATACGAAGACCAGATCGGATGTAATAAATTATACGGAGATATTTAAGGGGCATATCGTCGATGTGGCGCATGATTCGCTGATAATAGAGATAACCGGAGACGAGGAGAAGATAAATGCTTTTATAGATCTTATGAAGCCATTTGGTATAAAAGAGATTGCAAGAACTGGCATAGCTGCCCTTCCGAGGAGCATGAGATCAATTAAAATGGAGTGAAAAGTTATGGTTAAAGTATATTTTGATAAGGACGTGAATCTTGACGTAATCAAGGACAAGGTGATCGCTGTTATAGGTTATGGCAGCCAAGGACGCGCACAAGCCATGAACATGAGGGATTCTGGGCTTAAGGTTATTGTTGGCCTGAGGTCGGGAGGCTCATCATGGGAGAGAGCTAAGACAGATGGCTTCGATGTCTACCCAATATCTGAGGCTGCAAAGATCGGCGACATAATCTTTATGCTTGTCCCAGATATGATTCAGCCAGATATTTACAAGAGGCATATTGAGCCAAACCTCTCTGAGGGGAAGGTTTTAGACTTCGCCCACGGCTTTAATGTACATTTTGGGCAGATCATACCCTCAAGAAAAGTGGACGTTATAATGGTTGCGCCTAAGGCTCCTGGACCAAGGCTCCGCGAAACGTTTGTGAATGGTTTCGGTGTGCCCGCATTAATAGCCGTGTATCAGGATTACTCTGGCAGAGCTAAGGAGATAGCTCTCGCGATATCTAAGGCTTTAGGGTGTACTAGGGCAGGCGTATTAGAGACGACCTTTAAAGATGAGGCTGAGAGCGACCTAATAGGAGAGCAGACTGTTCTTGTAGGCGGCCTCATAGAGCTTATAAAGAAGGGGTTTGAGGTTTTGGTTGAGTGTGGCTATCCGCCTGAACTCGCATATTTTGAGGCTTGTAATGAGGCTAAGCTAATAATGGATCTAATATATGAAAAGGGTATAACAGGCATGCTTAAAGCCGTCTCTGAGACGGCTAGATATGGTGGGCTAACAGTTGGGCCTAGGGTGATAGATGATCATGTAAAAGAGAATATGCGGAGGGCTGCGACAAGAGTGCGGAATGGAGAGTTTGCGAGGGAATGGATCTCTGAGTTTAAGTCTGGGGGAGAGAATCTAAAGAGGTTATTGAAGGAGATTGAGGAGCACCCTATTGAAAAGGTTGGCTCTCTTATACGTAGAATGTCCGGCTTAGAGAAAAGCTAGCAATTCTAGTTAGTGAAGGGCTATGTGCGGAATGACAATTTCAGAAAAAATTCTGGCGCATGCCGCAGGGTTAGATCATGTTAAGCCTGGCGACATAGTTGATGCAAAAGTGGATATGGCGATGGCGAACGACATAACTGGGCCACTAGCCATAAAAATGTTTAAGCGCATAGGTCTAAAGAAGGTTTGGGATAATAAGCGTATAGTTCTAGTTCTGGATCATCAGGTTCCGGCGGATTCGGCAAAATCTGCCGAGCTACATAAAATTATGAGGGAGTTTGCGAGGGAACAGGGTATAGAGCTCTTGTATGATGTTGGTGATGGGGGAGTATGCCACCAAGTTATGATTGAGGGGGGACATGTGAAGCCTGGAGACCTAATTATTGGAGCCGACTCACACACATGTACTTATGGAGCCTTAGGGGCATTTGCAACTGGTGTTGGTTCAACTGATATGGCCGCGGTTTTTGCAACTGGAAAGTTGTGGTTAAGGGTTCCCCAAACAATAAAAATAAATGTTACTGGCGGATTCCAGGAGCTCGTCGGCCCTAAAGATCTAATTCTCCATATTATTGGTAAGATTGGAGCCGACGGCGCAATATATAAGGCTATAGAATTCACTGGCCCAACTATACGCGGGATGAGCATAAGCGGTCGTCTAACACTATGCAATATGGTTGTTGAAACGGGGGCGAAGAATGGCATAATAGAGCCGGATGAAAAAGCTATAGAGTACGTGAGAAATAGAGCCGACAAGCCATTTAAAATATTTAAGAGCGATGAAGATGCGGATTACGAGAGGACTATAAACTTTAATGTGGATTCTCTGGAGCCGATGGTTGCTTGTCCACACTCCGTCGATAATGTTAAGCCCGTCAAGGATGTTGAGGGCGTGGAGATAGATCAGGCCTTTCTGGGCTCATGCACAAATGGCCGCCTAGAAGATCTTGAGGCAGCCGCAAGAATACTTAGGGGTAAGCGTATCAAAAGGGGGGTTAGGATGATAGTTACCCCAGCATCAACTCAAGTTTATTTGGAGGCTCTTAAAAGAGGTTTAATCGAAATATTTATTAGGGCTGGCGCATGCGTCTCCAACCCGACCTGCGGGGCCTGCTTTGGGGGGCATATGGGTCTCCTCGCCCCTGGGGAGGTCTGCATAAGCTCCTCGAACAGAAACTTTGTTGGTAGGATGGGTAGTCCAGAAGCCATGATATATCTGGCATCCCCGGCGACGGTCGCGGCCTCAGCGGTTGAGGGGAAGATTACTGATCCAAGGCGTTTTCTGGAGGGTTCAGCATGAGGGTTTCAGGTAAGGCGGTTAAGTACGGCGATAACATAAACACTGACGTTATAATTCCAAGCAAGTACCTGACATCTCTCGATCCAAGCGACTGGGCTATGCATGCCATGGAGGGCATAGACCCGGACTTCCCGAGAAAGGCTAAGGAGGGCGTTATTATTGCTGCTGGGAGAAACTTTGGATGCGGCTCAAGCAGGGAGCAGGCTCCACAAGCCCTCAAGCATGCAGGCGTCAAATGTATACTCGCAGAGTCCTTCGCCAGAATATTCTATAGAAATGCAATAAACATAGGCCTACCAGTTCTAGAATCGCCGGGAATAACTGCTAGAATTAATGAGGGCGACATGCTTTCCATTAACCTTGATGATGGGAAAATTGTAAATGAGAGTAGTGGTGAGGTTATTTTTGCGAGTAGGCTTCCAGAATTCATTCTTGAGATCATTAAAAATGGAGGATTAATTGAGCATTTAATTAAGATTATGGGGGAAAGAAGAGAATGAAGTATAAGATTGCTTTAATTCCTGGGGATGGAATTGGCCCAGAACTAACTGAGGCAACCATGATTGTTTTACGGGCTGTTCAGGGGAAACTTGATTTGGATTTAGAGTTTATTGAGTTGGAGGCCGGGGACGCGTGTTATGAGAGACGTGGGACAGCTCTTCCTAAGGAGACTATAGAGGGTATCCGCGGGTCACATGTCTGCCTTAAAGGTCCTGTTGGTGAGACTGCCGCGGATGTAATAGTTAGGCTTAGACTCATGCTCGACTTATATGCTAATATACGTCCAATCAAATCTTATCCTAACACGCCAAGCTTAAGGGATGACATAGACCTCGTCATTGTTAGAGAGAACACAGAGGACGTGTATAAGGGCTTTGAATTCAAAATTAACGAGGATACAGCTATCGCCCTAAGGGTGATAACCAGAGGGGGCTGCGAGCGTATAGCAAGGATGGCCTTTGAAATGGCGCTGAGAAGGAGGAAGAAGGTTACGGCTGTTCATAAGGCGAACGTGATGCGGGTTACATGCGGTCTATTCGCTGAGGTATGCCGGGCGGTCGCTAAGAGGTATCCAACAGTATCCTATGAGGAGCAGTATGTTGATGCTATGGCGATGAGACTGATAAAGGAGCCGCAGAACTTCGATATTATAGTTACGACAAACATGTTTGGAGACATATTGTCTGATGAGGCTGCACAGCTTGTTGGGGGACTGGGCATGGCTCCCGGCGGAAACATAGGCGACAACTACGCAATCTTTGAACCAGTCCATGGCTCCGCGCCCACAAGAGCCGGAAAGCGCACAGCCAACCCATGCTCAATGATACTGGCGGCTAAAATGATGTTTGATTGGCTCGGAGAAAAATATAATGATCAATCATGCTTGAGGGCAGCGTGGCTCGTGGAGAATGGAGTCATATCCGCCTTAAAGAAGAATCTATCCGTAGCAGACCTAGGCGGTAAACTAAAGACTGATGAGATGGCCGAGGTTATAGCCAATGAAATAGCCGAAATTAAAATTTAGGTGAAGGGGTATATGGAACAACATTATATAAGGATTTTTGATACAACCCTGCGTGATGGAGAGCAGACACCAGGAGTATCATTAACTCCGGAGGAGAAGATGGAGATAGCGTTGCAGCTTGATAAGCTTGGCGTTGATGTCATCGAGGCGGGTTTTCCATCAGCGTCGAAGGGCGAGCAGAAGGCTATTAGAGATATTGTTAGGGCTGGCTTAAGGGCTCAGATCTGCGCATTGGCAAGGGCTCTGAGAAGCGATATTGACATAGCATTACAATGCGATGTTAAATATATTCACACATTCATATCGACTTCCGAGGTACAAATAAAGTATGCTCTAAACATGACACCAGAACAGGTTATTGAAGCCATCATAGATTCTGTCCAGTACATTAAGGATCACGGCGTCATATGCGAGTTCTCGCCGATGGACGCTACTAGAACAAACATGGATTTTCTAAAGAGGGTCTGTAAGGCGGCCGAGGAGGCTGGGGCAGACTATATAAATATTCCAGATACAGTTGGCATAATGAGTCCGAAATCCATGGAGAGGCTAATCAGAGAGTTAAAGGCTTATCTTAAGACCCCCCTAAGCGTCCATTGCCATAATGATTTTGGATTGGCTGTAGCTAACTCGCTGGCTGGGGTCGAGGCGGGCGCAACGCAGGTTCATGTTACTGTTAATGGTTTAGGCGAGAGGGCTGGAAACGCATCTCTAGAGGAGGTTGTTATGGGCCTCCATCTACTTTACAATAAGAGGACTAGTGTAAACACTAGGCTTATCTATGAGACCTCGAAACTAGTTTCCAGATTAACTGGCGTTCCAATCCAGCCCAATAAGGCTATTGTCGGCGAGAATGCCTTCGCGCATGAGTCTGGGATACATACAAAGGGGGTTGTCGCTAAACCCATCACCTTCGAGCCATTTAATCCAGAGATTGTAGGTAGACAGCGAAAATTGATTGCTGGAAAGCATGCTGGTAGGCATGGAATAAAGGCTACACTAGAGGAGGCTGGTATCTATCCCACCGAGGAGCAGCTAAAAGAGATTGTTGAACGGGTGAAGGAGCTCGGCGATAAAGGTAAAACTGTGACTGACGCAGACCTATTCGCGATTGCGAGGGTTGTTATTGGCAGGGCGCGTGAGGAGGAGATTGTTAAGTTAAGTGACTTGGTTGTTACAACTGGCTCAAGAGCCATGCCAACGGCCTCCGTTAAGCTACTTATTAATGGTAAGGAATACGCCGCCGCTGAGACTGGTGTTGGTCCGGTGGATGCCGCTATCAAGGCTATACAGAAGATTGTAAGCAACCTAGCCGATGTAAGGCTAACCGAGTATAGACTTGAGGCTTTAACCGGCGGCTCAGATGCCGTTGCCGAGGTTATAATAAAGGTTGAGGATAAGGATGGAAACATTGTATCTGCTAGGGGCGCTAGGGAGGATATTGTTATGGCGAGCGTTGAAGCGATGATAAACGGGATAAACAAGATTCTATCAAAAAAAGTTAAAGGTTACTCAGTAACTTCTCTTTTCTAATATTAATAATAAGATGTGATTGCTGCATGAAGGGGAAAAAGAGAACAACACCATATTTTGTGAGGAGACTTAAACCTATAGAGGTTAAGGTTCCTAAGAAGATATCAGAGTTATTGTTGGAGATGAGTGGAACAGGCTTTCAGGGCAGAAAGCTAGGCGAGGTTATTGAGGTTTGGGAGGAGATGCTTAGGGATGAGGTAACCATCTTCTTTGGTTATGCTGGTTCAATGAGCACAACCGGGCAATGGAAAATCGTTAACTGGCTTGTTGAGAAGCGTTTTATAGATGTTATTGTCTCAACTGGCGCAAACATATCAGAGGATATTTTAGAGGCTATGGGCGGAACATATTGGCAGGGACATTATCTTGTCGATGATGAGGACCTAGCAAGATACAAGATAGATAGATTCTATGATGTGTTCGCCGACGAATATGAGTATGAGGAGATGGAGACTTTAATAGCCGACTTTATGACTACACTAAAAACGGACTATAAGTACTCTTCAGCCGAGTTCCTATATCTTTTCGGCAAATACCTCTCGGAGCTAGGCATAAAGAGCATTGTCGCAAAAGCCTACAAGAATAATGTGCCAGTCTTCTGCCCAGCTATCGTTGACAGCGCATATGGCATAGCATACATAGTGAATAGGAGGAGGAGTGGAGGAAAATTTAATATTATTATAGATCAGATGAGGGATTTTGAACAGCTCGTCGAAATAAAGAGGAGATCTAAGGATACAGGCGTAATATATGTGGGTGGAGGAGTGCCAAAAGACTTTATTCAATTGACGGCTATAGGCGCAAGCATAACTGAGGGTGGAGAGTATGGTACTCCTCTTCCACATAAATACGCCATTCAGATAACGACAGATTCACCCCACTGGGGAGGCTTATCAGGATGCACGTTCGAGGAAGCCGTAAGCTGGGGTAAAGAGAGCAAACAGGGAAGAAATGTTCAGTGCTACTGCGATGCGACAATAGCCCTCCCAATAATCTCGCATGCGCTGGCTGAGAGAGTCAGCAAAAGAGGGAGAACTCCGGACCTCTCATGGATATTTCTTGAGATAAGGCAGTAGCCTAACCTTCTAAAACCAGACTCCTAGTTTTCCCCTATTTTTAGGCGCGTAGTACCGCTATAAGCGTGCGCCTATTTATGAATGCTGGTGGATTCGAGTTCTCAACCAGACGCTCGTAAACCAGGTTCTCATCCATTCTAATTATCCTGAGAAAAGCTGGCCAGTCAATAACTGTATCAGAGATAAAAATGCCATCTTTTTTCTTAGCGAGAAGCACCCTTCCACGCCTACAGAAACGCGCTGCTCTTGGGGAAACAATAACTGTTCCAGGGGCTGTTGACTTAGCCTTAAAGCCGCTCATGTATGGAATGCGCGCCCTCGTTAGAGCAACAGCATAATACGCGTTATCCCTGCCTGAATGAACCTTCCAATATTTACCGGAAAGAATTGCTGAGACAAGATCATCAATCCCTCGACGGGAGCACTCCGGATAAACCCTCATGAAATGCCTCTTTAAGACCTCGGCGCGCAAACACATCAGCCCTGAATAGAGGACAAAACTATTTTAGGCAACCAAAAATATATCACCGAAGACTAAAATTTAATCATATTGCTTATATCACCTTGTTATCTAAGGGTGAATGGAATGCCCATAGACGTTTCAACCTTAGTTACAATCACAAGTATAATGTTTCTGCTAGTCTTTCTGGTAATGTTCGCCATACTTCTTGTATCGCTTTTCAGGTGGTTTAGAAGACCGAGAATCTACTATGCGCCAATAAGAATTGAAGATTACATGTGCCCCAGATGCGGATCAAAGGAACTCGACATAATTGGCATAAGAACAATAAGATGCAGAAAATGCGGAACAATATTCACGTTAAGGACAACCGCATATGAGGAGCCATGGATAATATGGCCATTCTTCTGGTGGTTCCCAATAATAATCCCAATACCACTCAAAAACAAATAATAACCCCGGAAAACACAACTTTTCTTTCCAGGTATCATATGGAGAGAGGAGAGGGTAGACTCCTATACTCTGATCTTTATCTTAAAAATTGGGTTAAAAGCCCCATCATAGCAAGGATAAGAATTAAGGGCGAAAGGGCTTATGGGCCACTAGGGTTTAATTGAAACATGAAATCTTTTAATTAATAGTTCACACCTAACCTACAAAGTTTTCCAAGGTTACTCTACGACTTTACTTTACCTACTCTTTCAGCTCTCGTCCACCTGAAACCTCTTTTGAGGAGGACGTCAAAGATGGCTTTGATAGTGAATGCATCAATCAAATGTTTATATCCAATAACGAAGAAGGGAGCGTACGCTGCAAGGCGTAGATCCTCCACTCCATCTATTTCTATTGCGATTACGCTAAATGTTGTTTGAAGGACCATGAAAAGGAGGAGCAGAGAGATTATGGGAACATATGCTCCCTCAATTATTATCGCGGCTATGGCGGAAGCCCAAATGATCATCCCCGCAAAAGGCACAAAAAACATTAATATTAGGATGAAGGGGAAACCGAGCATATGCAGGAAGCCGTACCTTGGATTTATGAGGGCATCCTTGTGTTTAAGGATTGTTTGGAAGTTTCCTCTATACCACCTCATCCTCTGCTTGTAGAGATCTTTTAATGTTTGCGGAGCCTCCGTGTAGGCAAGAGCATTTGAGCTAGCTTGCACCACGGCTCCAGACTTTAATGTCTTAACCGTGACGTCAAAGTCCTCAACCAGAGTATCTTTATCGTAGAAGCCCCCTGCCTCCAATACGGTCTTCCTAAACGCGCCTAACGCGCCTGGCACAACGGTAACTACTCCGAATATATCAAAAGCCCTCCTAAACGTGTTAATGCTCACAACATATTCAAGAGCCTGGCATTTTGTAAGCCAGTTTACAGCGTTTAAAATTTTTATGTTGCCACAGACAGCTGCAACATTTGGATCATTAAACTTTTTAACGATTTCCTTTAAGGCATCTCTCCCGACAACAGTATCCGCATCCACAGTAACTATGATTTCACCTTTAGCGAATTTCAGTCCATAGTTTAAAGCAGAGCTTTTTCCACCGTTTTCTTTATGGTAAACTTTCACGCCTGCCTTCTTGTATCGTGACGCGATTTCAAGGGTTCTATCGGTGGAGCCATCGTCGATTATCAATATTTCCTTTGGGCCAGGGTAATCTGCTTCAAGAAGAGATTCAATTGTTCTTTCTATAATCTTTTCTTCGTTATATGCTGGGACAATCACGCTTATTGATGGATAAACTATTGACGGCTTCTCCCGTCCCTCTTGAATCTTATGATAAATTGCTAATGGAACTGTGAAGAAGTTAGCCCAGAAAGTTAGAGTAAGCCCTAAACCAACAACTATGAGCAGGAGAGAAAAACCAAGAACACAACCTTCAATTGCGCATGCAAAAGCAAAGATGAAGGGGAGAAGCATAAAAATTATGAAAAAGATGGATGGCATTTTCCATTTTTTAAATGCTCTTTTGGTTACCGCATGAGGTACAAATAATAGAAAGAATGTTGTGAGGAGCAGCGCAAAGGATACGGAGATCCACGTTATTATAGAGGGCATAAGCAAAACAATAATTGCAATTACAAGCATAAGAAAAAATACTGGAATAATGAGGCCTAAAGCTAGTCTCAAAGTTTACCTCACTCCCAGCTCTCTATAAAATTCGCCTCAGCATCTTTAATGAGTAAATAGCGGCAAAGAATAAGGCCCCATCCACCCCCACTAAGTTCCTTTAAAAAGTTGACTCTAAGGCTAAACCTCAACTTTCAAATCCTTATATACCTCTTTCTCGATCATCTTGCGGAGTAATGTGCTTGCTATTTCCTGGAGTTCATGGATGCTTTTAGCCTCGACGACGCGCATATTATAGCTTCTAGCTAGCATCCTCGCCTTCTCATCTAAACCCGGCACAACCATAAGCACTTTTTCCTTTGCTCCAAGGTCTAGAGCCTTAGCCCAAAAAGCCAATATAATAACGGAGTCCGCAATCTTTTCTGACACGTATATCTCGCTAACCATATCAGGAGAGCCATCAATTTTTCTTTTATTAGCCCATGCTGCAAAGGCAACATCATGAGTGACACCCGACCTGCCAGTCAATATTGCTGGCGCTTCAACATACCAGCCCTTATCCACAAGGGGCTTCGTAATGGCCTTGACATCTAACGTCATTTTCTCCAAAAGGGATCTTCCAGCGGGGTTAAGCCTATAGGCTCTCATTTCACTTATAGCGAGCTCACTCTCTTCAAAACCATGACCATTATTACATGTATATCTTATCCTTACCGATGGAAAGAAACCCCCGCATCCCGCACATTTATGGAGGACGCCAGGCCTACGATAATCAACACCAATAGCCTTTAATGCTTTTCCACATTTAGGGCAGACAAGCCTGTCATCCCTCCTAAAGTTCTCTTCAACATCCACATGACCACACGTCAAGTGCTCTATTACAGCACCCTTACTGATCTTTGCTGACCCGCAGAAGGGACAATACAATTGTAATGAAAGCTTATGGGAGCCGCAGCGGGGGCAAACTGCAACATTGCCAACCACTTCAGATCTAAGTATTCCAGCCTTACTAAGCCCGTCGAGGGCTTCCTGGATGGCATCCCTTGAAGCGTTCATAATTTCCCTCAGCCCAGGATATACCACTCCCTCTTCACAATCAAATTCCGGCTCTATAACGCTAAGTTTACCCTCTTTCAAGACTTTAAGGATCTTTTGAACCTCTTCTCTTCTAAAGACAGAGAAATCTTCGGCTGAGGCCAATCTTAAAGACTCTCCTTAACCTCCACAGGTAAAGCGCTCTTTGAAATTTCTCGCACCCAAAGCGCCAAACAAATTATGCATTTTATACCTTTATTTAAATTTTTCTTCGGCATTCCCTGCAACTTTTGAGGTAATCGCATATGAAAGATTCTGAAGAAATAACATTTAACAAAAGACTCTTAAAACAATTTATCTCTGAGGAGATAATGGAGCTTATATTTAAAAGGAGGAAACTACACCTACACTACAGGACTGAATACCTCCCCCTTTAGGGGCCTCTAATTCTTTATTTTCTATTTTGGGAGGAGATTCAGGCGGTTATGTTTATCACAATACTTTTAAGTGCACTTTATCTTGAAAAGCTTTTCTTTGTGATCGTTTTTATTGCTTTCTTATTGAATACTTTCATGAAGCTGCTGCCAGCGAAACTCGTCTCCTATCGAGCTTAATCCTAAAGCCGGAGCTATCATCTGTGGGCAGACGTGGTCCTCTACGTGCCCATTGTTCCATACTTAAGAGACCGCTTATCCAGCGCTTTAAAGCGAAAATAATATGTATATGTGTTTAATCTATTGCTTCTAGGTTCATTATGTTCAGGATTATTTCGAGGGGACGTGTGAAATCCCCCTGGGTATTCCATCTTAATACTGGGTCATGTAATGGTTGTGACATTGAGATAGTTGCCGCTTTCACCCCACGCTATGATCTTGAACGTTTCGGCTGTTTACTTGTTGGCTCACCACGCCATGCTGACGTTCTATTAGTTACGGGGCCAGTTACACGACAGATGCTGCCCCGCTTAATTAGGGTTTACGAGCAGATTCCTGAACCCAAAGTTGTTGCTGCTGTAGGCACGTGCGCTTCCTCCGGGAGTCCATTTCTCGGCAGCGAGATGGTTGAAGGGCCAGTTGACAGGATTATTCCAGTAGACGCATACGTTGTAGGGTGTCCGCCTAGGCCAGAGGCAATAGTTAAGGGGATTGTTACAGCCGTGGCAAGTAAGTTTAGGTGATTAGGTGATGCACAGTGGTTACTGAGCGTAATATAGAGAAAGAGACTGAAGTGGAGTATACTAGGCTGCGCATACCGTTCGGACCAGTTCACCCGGCTCTTAAGGAGCCTGTTTTATTAAGGGTTTCTGTTAGGGGGGAAGAGGTCATTGACGTGGACATGGTTTTGGGGCATGTTCATAGAGGCATAGAATCCCTTGCTGAGAGCCGTAACCTAGTTCAAACGCTCTATTTAATTGAGCATATATGCGGGATCTGCTCCCACAGTCACACTACATGCTTTACTCAGGCGTTAGAGGAGATTGGTGGCATATCTCCCTCGGAGCGGGCCCTATATCTCAGGACGCTGATCTTCGAGATGGAGAGACTTCACAGCCACCTTCTACTGCTAGGAGTTATGGCCTATGAAATCGGGTTCGACGCTCTCTTCATGTTCACGTGGCACGTGAGAGAGAAGATCCTCGACCTGTTTGAGAAGATCACTGGCAACCGCATCCACCACGCCATGAACACTATAGGCGGGGTTAGATGGGATTTAACGCCGCAGATGTCCGAGGAAATAAACGCTTACATGAAGGAGATAGAGAAGTCCATTAAATATGTTCACAGTATTTTTACGGATGGAACTGTTGAGAAAAGGATCTGCGGTTTGGGGGTTTTAGGCTACAATGAGGCAGTAAAGTTGTGTGTAGTTGGACCCACGGCAAGGGGCTCTGGAGTTAACATTGATGTTCGGAAGGATCATCCATACGCCGCCTATGATGAGCTGAAGGAAGAGTTCTCCGTGATTACGAGAAAGGATGGCGACGTCTACGCTAGAACTGAGGTTCGGATTTTAGAGGTTCTTGAGTCGATAAACATGATTAGAGCGATTTTAGATAGGCTTCCAGACGGGCCTATACGCCCAGAAGAGAACGTTTCTAGGCTTATGAGGAGGATTCCAGAGGGCGAAGCGGTCTCCCTGGTTGAGGCTCCTAGAGGCGAGCTCATACATTTCGTTAAGACTGACGGAAAGGGAGGTTTAAAGCGGCTAAAGGTACGGACCCCGACATTCTCTAATCTACTGGGTTTAAAAAGTATGTTAGTAGGGTGCGAGATTGCGGATATACCTGTCATAGTGGGCTCCATAGACCCGTGTCTCTCATGCACAAATCGGGTTACCATCGTTGATCAGGAGAAAAGGGAATCTAAGGTTGTCGATATAAATAGCTTAAGGCGTATGGTGAGGAGAAAATGGATGCGGTGATAGCGTTCCTCATCTCCCCTCCAGCTGCCTTATTAATAAGTCTCCTGTTTGAGGGCATAGACAGGAAGATTCATGCCAGAATGCAGAAGAGGATTGGGCCGCCAGTCACCCAACCCTTCTACGATTTAATTAAACTGTTCAGTAAGGAGAGAATTGTTCCCGTAACGGCTTCCGCAAGGGTATTTGAGACTATGCCCATGGTCGCTGCAGCCGCCTCGCTGCTAGGAGCATCTATATTGTTGTCCAATATTCTCTCTAAATCGAGCGTGATTGGCGACCTTATACTAGTCATGTATCTGCTCGCAATGTCGTCTGTAGCCTTAATGGTTGGAGGCTCAGCTTCAGGTAACCCATATGGCGCAGTAGGCTTCTCCAGAGAGATGAGCATGATGATAGCCTATGAGATCCCCATGCTCATCGCCGTAATATCCGTAGCGTTTGGTTCATCCCCATCTCTAGCAATCAACAGCATCGTAGGGTTTCAGGCCAATTTAGGCTTGCCTTTAGCGGCATCCCGACCAAGCATGGCCCTTGCGGCGGCAGCATTCCTACTATGTATGTCAGCTGCAGCGTCGGTCGTTCCCTTCGATATACCGGAGGCTAAAACCGAGATAATATATGGTTTTCTCATCGAGTACGGTGGGCCATACTTAGCATTAGCGAAAATAGCTAAGGCAACGTCAAACTTCGCCCTAACATTACTCGCATCAGCCGTCTTCCTTTATGTTCCGTCATTGTTAGGGGAGAACGCTCTTTTAAACTTGGGCATATCTTTGTCCATATGCTTAATAGTGTCTCTGCTCGTTATGTTTGTCACAATAACTGTGCCGCGCACAGTCCTCGCTAGGCTAAAGATAGGCCAAGCCTTTAAATTCTACTGGATGCTTCCGTTAATATTGTCGATTTCGTCCATTATTCTATCTTCAGTAGGCCTGTAGGTGAGAGCCTTGAGAGTTGGGAAGATGCTTCGCGATACTTTGAGATCGCTGTTCCGTAGGCCTGTTACGGTAGAATAT
>JAWBXL010000016.1:0-29502 GCA_038867895.1 Bathyarchaeia archaeon
GGATTATATCCGCCTTATCAACGTAGTCCCCCTCATAAGGATCAATATAGATATTCTTTCCATCGGCGGTTATCTGGAAACTAGCATGCCCAAACCATTTAACGCTAACATCAACCATTCTAACACACCTCTAAAAATGAAAGCGTATTTTCAGTATATAAATTCTCACTATTAAACAGTAAAGCGCAACGTTTATTAAGACACTTAAATCAAAAATATTTGGTTATAAGCCCTGGTAGTATAGCCCGGTCTAGTATAGGCGGCTGTCGCCCGCCCGACCCGGGTTCAAATCCCGGCCAGGGCGCCAACCTCTAGGGTCCAAATCCCTTCACCTCCTTTTAAGTCTAGGAATAATAAGTTTAGCGTGAAGAGCGAGATCTATGATTATGATGAGAGGCTTGAGCGGTATAGGCGGATTATCGCTGGATTCCTACTATCCGTTTCACTATCTGGGTTTGTTAATTCTTCCTTAACGGCTTCGACACTACTTCGCGATAAATCTCACGGACAGGGAAGGATCAACATAACTTACGATTTAATGAAGAATATTATGTGGTTTACGTCGGTATAACGTCAACATATCTCATGTATAGAATGAGAGGAGAATTAATATTCACGTCAACGATCAAAAGAAGTTCAAAGATATTGCCACCTGAATGTTATTGTTGAATAGACGACTTTTAAAAAGGTATCTTGTTTGGAGAGCCACAGTGACATTGCTCTCTATTGGGCTTCTCTTCACAGGTTTACCACGAATTATTCCAAGATTCTACCCTCGTACATTTTTTCGAGGAGTTCAGTTATATTTTCTTTGGTAGGTTTTCGCGGGTTGTAAGTCTGTAGATAGTAGTAATGCTGTCGTTCCTCCATTATGTAATCTGCAATTTTGGGTATGTCTTCTTTTGGAACACCCACATCTTTTAGACTGATAGGCAGCTCTAGGTCTTCAACCAGCTCTTTAACGAATTTAATGGCCTCGATAGCTGCCTTTCGTAATGGAAGTCCATGAACATCTAAGCCCATATATGAGGCTACCATTGCTAGCCTTTCTATACATGCTGGAAGGTTGTACTCCATCATGTACGGGGTTACTATTGCGCAAGCTATACCATGGGGTATTTTATAGATTGGACCTATTGCCTCACTAATGCAGTGACCTATATTGGCACCTGCAGGTGTAGCTCCCATCGCAAGTCCACCTAGTAAAGCAGCTAAGGACATATTATATCTTGCTCTAAGATTGTCTCCCCAATAGTAAGCGGTTCTAAGATTAGCAGCTATAAGACTTATTGATTGTAGCCCGTACATGTCTGAGAGCGGAGTAAACCCTAGAGATAAAATATTCTCCATTGAGTGAGCCAAGGCATCCATCCCACTAGCAGCCGTTTGTCTTGGCGGACAGGTGATCGTCATTAAAGGATCTACAATTGCAACATCTGCGAGAACTGATGGGCTAGTTATGAAGTTCTTAACCCCCTTCTCGTCTACAATTACAGCGTACATTGATACCTCACTTCCGGTTCCCGCCGTTGTTGGAATAAGTATTTTTGGCAGCGGTTTCTCTTTAACTCGGTCTTCAGTGTATGCTAGATAGTTACTCACATCACCTAGGTTAGTCGCCATTACAGCCGCTACTTTTGCACTATCCATGACTGTTCCACCACCAACCCCAATGATTACACTATACTTTGCTCCTCTAACAACTTCTGTAATTTTACGCGCGCTTTCTAAGGTTGGCTCCGCAGAAAGTTCATCATAAACATCTACTCTTAATCCTTCTTTCTCCACAACTTCTCTTACCTTTTCAGCTAGACCAGCTTTAGTAACACCCTTATCTGTCACCAGGAGTGCAGTTCCGTTTCTACCAAGCCTTTTCGCCTCAGACCCTACAGCTTTATACGAACCAGCACCATAAATTATTCTCTTAACATTTTCAAAGTAGCTTACTCTTGCTTCAGGCAATACATAACTCTCGATTCCTAAACTCATGGAAAATCACCTCTTTAACTTATATAAAGAATCTTTATTTAAGTAATTCGATAAAATTGGGATCATCTTCAATAGAGTGAAAATTTTAAACTAGTCATTTTATAGTATCAGCATTAAGGGTTATCCCGATGTTCGGAAAAACCTTTTGATGCCTTTCTTATCTAAATCAATTATGTAGCCCATAAGTATACCTTGCTCATATTGACTGCCTGGGTTAAGACAAAGTGTTCGACCGATTTTGTACTCTCCTGTACTTTCATGGATGCGCCCATGTAATCCCAATAAAGGTTGATACTTCAAAATAATGTCTCTAACCGAAGCGCTGCTAACAGAGACTAGGGCTCGTCCAGCATATTTTGGCCTTAATTCCTCATCGAGTTCCGGCGCTTCGTCAAGTGTTGATCCGTATGGAGGAGCGTGTAAATTAAAGATAGGGTTGCTTACATCCGTAAGTTGAGACGCCAATACCTCAATTTTTTTGTACAGTTCATTTTCACAACATTCTCTAAAGGTGTTCCATGGAGTTGGATTAGTCCACCCTGTGGATATCATTTCATGATAATCGTCTATTCTAATAACTTTGCTTTCGGCGTTAATAACAGTTTCAGACTCTTGAATAATTGAATCGATTTCAAACCTATCGTCGTTGTCAGGACACACAAAACATTTTATGCCAGTACCCTTTAATCGTTCATCAGCAAACTTAATCCATTCCCTTATCCTTTGGATTATTAGGTGTAGAAAGAGATTTTCTATTTTCTCAGGGTTAGCATTTAACTCTTCCATCTCTTTTGGGTTGGATAATCAACATTTATCCGATTTCTAAAATCAATTGTATGACACATGGAGAGCTCGTTGAAGAAAACATCTACTACAAGTCCTGTTTCTTCATGATCATAAATATGCCTAATTTCTTCCATCATTGTCAGGAATCTACTTCTTGGTTTGTAGCCAATTTCAATAAAGAACTTTTTACCTTATCCCTGCTTTCAGTTGTAATAAAATCCAAGTCACTAAGCGGTCTATTGAGTTTATCATAAAGCTCATGCCCACGTTTGGAACTATGAATTGCTATCGCGCACGCCCCCATCACTCTAATTGATATACCTCTCTCCATTCCTAATTTAACAATTTTTTCCGCCTCTTTGATAAAAAAGGATTGATCCATTAGTCCACAGTCTCTGGAGCTCTTTTTAAAAATAAATTTCATTAAATTATTTAATTTTTTCGTTACACCTAACTTAGAATTCATTTACTGTTAACAGGTACTGTGCCATCTTCTAAGCAAGTAGTAGTCATCAAACAATTTGTTTAGGTCTTTATCAGAAAGCGTCAGCTGTAAAGGAAAGGACATTTGTAAACGTGTTGAACCATCCGAAGTTAGAACCTATCGCGGTCTTGAAAAGAATGAATAGTAAACCAAGAATTGTCGTGACTGCTGTTTCAGTTTTTGTAAAGATGTTTCTTCTAACCACTTGAATTACTATAACGAGCGCAATAACAACTACTGTACGAAGATAATAACGCCGAGTTAAACTATCCAGAAGATTCTACGCTGAGGTGTGTTGGACTGAAAAAAGCAACATATTGAGTCATAAATGGGACGTTATTATTGCCGAGATCTCCGACCCTATTGAACTTATGATTGACCCTAGAATACCAATAAAGCACCAATAACTACTGGTTTAAGAGTGAAATCTTTAATAACTTCTCCCTTACCTATCAATTTCATCCCTCTAGATAACTAGAAGTATTTTTAGTCTATAAGCTTTGCAAGAGTTCTAAATTTAGATGAGAAGAATGCCTATTTTATAGAGAGCTTTGAAAACTTCCAAATCATGCATAATATGAGTAGGTGGAGAGAAGTTTTCTGGTAATCTACATGAAAAAATCACATATAATTTTGAGGATGCTTTCAGGTTAGTGCTTTCTTGGTGCAGTATGTCTTATTATTTTCAGAGAAAAGATTTATAAGAAACTATCTCTAATAGAGAAGAAGACGTTGTAATATAAGGTATAAAAATGAAGAGTAAAGATAAGATGATAAAAGCTATGACAAGCGGGCTTAGAAGTGATTTTCCAGTTGTAATACCTTACCTGAGCATACTTTTACGGGATCACTGGGACGAGATAACTGATCAACCATGGTGGGCTATCTATAAATTTAATCTTTTAGCTCGATTAAAGGTTGAAGAGGATCTTCAAAGTAAATTAGATTTGGATTGGGTTCACTGTGGAATGTGCCCGTCGAAAGAGTGGAGAGAATTTCATATCATTGAAGCTCAAGGCGACCGCGTTTTTCTAGTTAACATATTAGATAGGAAGAAGACCGAGTTATATAGAGAACCAATAGGTGGCTCACATATTCCAATAGAGAAAGAACCATTGATAAAATCTATGGAAGATGTCGATAAATATATAAACATTATAGACAAGGAAACTCTCATCAAAAGCGGAAGACTTGACTACGCCAAAATGGTAGTGGAAAAGTTTGGCTCTGAAAAATTTGTATTCGCCAGCATTAGTACTCCTTATTGGGCGGCCATGTTCTCTTATTTCGGCTTTAAAGGAATGATGATAAACCTCTTTAGAAAACCCAGATTAGTTGAACATGTACTTGAAAAGATTCTAGCGCGCACTATAGAAGAACTTAAGGCATATGCAGAAATCGGTGTTGATGGTATCTGGATCGAAGAATGCCTCGCCTCAGCTTCTGAGATTTCCCTAAACCAATTTAAACATTTTGTTCTACCCTACAATAGAGAACTTATTTCAGAGATAAAACTGTTAGGTATGAAAAGCATTTATTATCCGTGTGGAGATGTCCGTGATCGATTGGACTTAATAATAGAAGCTAGTCCAGACGCCATATCATTAGAGGATAGTAAGAAGGGCTTTGAAATCGACATAGCTTGGATCAACGATGTTGCCGGCGGTCGAGTATGCATCTTCGGCAATCTAGACGCCATAAGGATTCTTCAAAACGGCACAAGTGCTGAACTGAGAAGAGAAATTAGGAGGCAGATTACTATAGGACGAAAATATGGAAAGTTTGTGATGTCGCTGGGAAGCCCCGTAACCCCCAAAACCCCCATCTCCCGCGTCAGAGAATACGTGGAGATTGCCCGGCAGGAATCTAAAGCTATTTCACAATAAAACTTTGGCAAACCTTATTTTATTCTCCGTTATATGATTTCTCAAATTTAAAGGGGTCTTAACCAGAGGGCCTTAAATATAAGTACAGTTGCTATAGCTGATACTATTACAATACTTTGCCCTATCAAAAAACCCATGCTATAATTTGCCTATTTTCCTCCTACCTTCCCGCAACCAAAGTTCGCTAATTTTAGAGACTTCGCTCTCTTGGGAAGTTAAACCCAATAAAGTTCTAACTGATATACTTTCGTATTCCAAAGAATACCTTATATCCAATTGTTGTTAGCCTTGCAATAGATGCAAATAAATAATACTTTCAGGCTCTTGGAGATACCATGCCTTATAAAAAAGACACAGTCATATAGCTCAGCATATCCCAGCTAAGAGATGGGTCTCCATACCCTCAATATTTCTTGTGAATTAAAACCCATAACTCATAATAATATATACAAACTACAAACTTCATAGAAAGTCTCAACGATAGAATGAATAGGTGTTAATATGACGTTTCAACAATAAAATATCGTTTCCAATAATATATTGGGGCTAGGATTAGGATGAATGCGTACTCCTGGATCAATGCTCCCAACATGGCGATCACCCAGCGGTCTTAAAGAGCTTTCCCCCAAGCCTATGGGTCTTCTCCCAAACCCTATCGCTGCTCAAAGTCCACGGGGTCCTTATCCCAATAAACCAGTTCCTCTTCGAGTCCTCGCATAGGATCCCAATAATAGAAGAATAGTAGCCCAACATATAAATGCTCATTAAAATACTTCGCTAAATAGAAGTACAACAATTATCTTAACGAATTCACTATATTCATAAATTCTTTTACTTTTCCTTCATCGACAGGATTTAGGGTTATGTTCCCAACTTTAAAGGATGTGCCAACAATTGCTCCATCAACAAGTTTAAAGTAGGTAGCAATGTTATCTTTATTAATGCCAGTGTTTGCCAGTATAGGCATATCCTTCGCACTTTCCTTAACACTAATTATGTCTTTCTCATCTGGTGGTAATCCCGGCATAGGACCAGAGATACAATATACATCTGCTAAGGAAAGCCATCTAACGGTTTGAGCCACTATGCCCAGAGGGCGTGGTGATATAGGTGCAGCAAACTCTGGATTCAGATATAAAAATATTCTCACGTTTTCAGCACCAATATACTTCCTATATCTCAGCACTTTCGCCCCTTCTGTGTTAATTAAACCAAGATCGCTTGAAAAAGTTCCGGTTAGCAATGTTCTTACAAAGGAAGCCTTGGTAGCTTTTGCCACGGCTATAGTTGCATAAGGATCCCATAAAATATCGATGCCGAAGGGCAGGCTTACTCGATCAGTAACTTTCGCAACTATGTATGTTACTGCGGCAACAGTTTCAGGACCTACATCAAAAAGAAATGGTGTATCGCTCTCGTTGGAGAACAGCAGCCCATCTACTCCTCCTCTTTCAAGAACTACAGCGTCATTCATAGTCCGCTTAACTATTTTCTCCATAGAATCTCTGTAATCGTATTTCGGTGAACCTGGCAGCGGAGGCATGTGAACCATGCCTATAACTGGCTTATTAACACGAAATATTTCGTGAAGAATTGAAGACATTTATAAGCCTCCTGATCGCGAGTTATTATATTCCATAAAGCCGAGAATAACTTTGCTTACCAAGAAGTTAAACCATCTTTCTTTTTTAGTAGTAAAATTAGAGAGATTTAGAAATTAATGCTCAATGAGACTTTTTATATCCTTTAATACGTCGTCCGGTAGAGGTTCTGGCTCATATTCTTCTAAGATTTTCTTAAGTTCCTCTCTAGCCCTTGTAAGCATATCTTTTGCACCCTCCCTTTTCCAAGTTTCATATCTTTTTCTATCTATGAGCTTTGGCGTCCAATGCTCGCTTAGAAGGTGTTTGAGTGTATGTTTATGTGAGAGGAAGTGTCCTCCGGGGCCAACATCCCTTATAACGTCAAAGGCTAAAGTCTCCTCATTAACATCTATCCCCCTAACAATTCTATTCAGCATAGAGAATACTTCGTCGAGTATAACCACCATCTCAAGACTGCCCGTAGCACCACCTTCTGTATATCCGACATCATGTATTAAGTTTGTTCCAGTTAACATAGCCATTAACATGGATGAAGAAGCTTCTATCACTGCTTGTTCGTCAGGGATCTTGGAGTCTGAGCAGCCTCCCGTGCCGAAAAATGGGAGTCCATAATAATGGGATATCTGAGCTGAAGCAGCATTTATAACGCTAAATTCAGGTGCCCCATAAGCCATAACAGCGGTTCTCATATCCATAATAGTGCTGACAATGCCGAGAATAAATGGCGCTCCTTTATTAGTGAGCTGCGCAATAACTAAACCCGTTAAGCTTTCAGCAAATGATTGGGCTAATGTTCCGGCGAGCGTAACTGGACCAGTTGCCCCTGCTTGAACACAAGGCGCGCACAAAAGGGGTATGCCTAGTTTCGCAGTTTTTATAGTGATTTCAGCAGCTTCCCTCCCATATTCTAAAGGTGAAGTTGGCTCCACGTATATAAAGAGCAAAGGCTCTTTTCTAAGTCTGTCCATTCCTCCCTTAATCAGTGAAGCCATTTGAATTATCTTATTAGCTCCTTGAGGACTATACGCTATAGCCATAACTGGCTTAGTAGTGTTCGAGAACACAGCTTCCAGCTCATGCACATCTTGGGTTTCAGGCGGGCAATCCAATGCAAGACAAAACTGAGCAGCAATATGTATGTTGGGTAAAGCATCCGCAACTCTGGCAGCTTTAGCTACGTACTCCTTTCTGCCCTTGACTCTTAAGAAGCTCTCCGGATCTATCACATTAGGAAGGGTGCTTCCTAAAACCGTATAGAAATTGTCGCATTCAAGTTTTAATCTATACTTTGAATCCCTCCCGTAAAGGTGCACATATTTTGGCGCGTTTCTGATACATTCCTCAAGGAGATAGGAGGGAATATTAACCCTACAAGTTTTTTCATCGACTTCAGCCCCTGCATCTTTTAGGAGTTTAAGCGCTTGCTCATTATAAATCCTAATGCCAACTTTCTCCATAATCTGGAGAATTGTTAAATGCACCTTCTCAATTTCATCTTTTGACAATATTTCTATTTTTGGTTTCATCTCTTTTTAAGCACCTCTTCCTCCGCTTTTCTCACTATTTTCTTAATTTCTTCACTTAAAGATTTATCTATAGTGACTGGTTGCGAGAGAATTTTATTCACCTCTTCCCTTGCCTTGGTTCGAACATCTTTTCTACCCATTTTCATCCATTTAACCTCGCTTTCTCTACTAAATAATCTTGACACATAAAGTGATGGAAGGTGTTTGAGTGTATGTTTATGTGAGAGGAAGTGTCCTCCGGGGCCAACATCCCTTATAACGTCAAAGGCTAAAGTCTCCTCATTAACATCTATCCCCCTAACAATTCTTTTAACCATGCCTACAACTTCGTTAGATATCACAGCCATTTCTAATGACCCTATACTTCCACCAGCTAAATATCCGCAATCATGAATTAAACATATGCCCGAGAGAGCTGCTACTAGCGAGTTCATCATAACCTCCGCACCAGCTTGCGCATCAGGCAACTTTGAGTCAGAGCACCCACCCCATCCAAATGTGGGAAGATTATAGAATTCGGCTAGAGCAGCATTTGCTATGTTTCCCATAGCGAATTCTGGGGCTCCATAAGCGCACCTTCCAGTCCGCATATCTAAGGGCGTAACATATGCCCCAAGCACAAATGGCGCTCCCGGCTTTATTAACTCAGCTAAGGTTAAGGCTGCTAAATTTTCCGCATTGCTCAGGGCGACGGCCCCTGCGTAAGTTATGGGAGCAGTAGCACCAAGCTGAGGCATCTGACCTACCACAATAGGTATGTTGTTTTTAGCAAGACTGAAGATGTTCTCATTTGTCATATGAAACATTAATGGAGATGGCATTTCAACGTAAACTCCGAATACGGGCTCCTTTTCTAAACGGTCTCCCTTTATCACCCTACCCATCTCTATAACTTTATTAGCGTTAAATAGTCCCGGAGCCGAGTACACTATGGGTTTAGTTGTGTAGGTGAGTAAGACTTCCCACTCGTGAATATATTCAAGCTCATACGGTACATCAAATGCTCCAGCAATAGTCATTATAAAGTCCATCTCAGAGAGGTATTCTCCAAGCCGGGTGGCTTTTATTACATCTTCTTTTGTTGGGCGTCTTATCTCTCCTGTCACATGGTCTAAAATATAAGGTGTAGGAGTCCCCCCAAACCCAAAATATATTCGCTTGTTCTCCAAAACTATTGCATTTTTTGGGTTGTATCCATAAATTACGACTTTAGAAGGCGCCTTCTTTAACGAATCTTTCACTAAATTTTCCGGGATCTTTATCAGGCCTGTTTTTTCATCAGTTTCGGCTCCCTCTTTTTTAAAGAAGTCTAAGATTATTTTTGATGAAGATTTTATCCCTATTTCTTCGAGGATTCGGAGGGAAGTTTGATGTATTTTTTCTACGTCATCTTTAGATAGAAATTTTAATTGTCCACTCTCTAAACCGAGTTTCATTTATTCCTCCACCCTCAGAAGTCTTTTAGCTACTTTGACAGCTTCAACTGCATCTTCACCATAACCATCTGCACCTATTTGTTCTGCCCATTCAGCAGTAACTGGCGCGCCACCAACAATAACCTTAACTCTGTCTCTTAAACCGTTCTTTTTAAGAGCCTCAATAATTTCCTTCTGTACTGGCAATGTTGTACTTAATAGTGCTGAAAGTCCGAGAATGTCCGGGTTATATTCCCTAACCGCCCTAATGAATTCCTCGACTGGTACGTCTTTTCCTAAATCTATTACTTCAAATCCGGCGGAAAAAAGCATTGCTGCCACTATGTTCTTGCCTATGTCGTGAATGTCGCCAGCCACCGTGCCTATTACAACTCTACCAAGAGTTTTTCTTTCTGTTCTGGCTTCTTTAAGTAGTGGTTCCAAATATTCAGATACAGCTTTTTTCACCATTTCGCCAGCCATCACTAAATGTACGAGGAAAATTTCGCCTTCTTCGAATCTTCGGCCAACCTCTTCTAGGGCTTTGGTTAGGGCGTTTATAATTTCAAGCGGGCTTACCTTCTTCTCTAACAATCTCTTTATAGCTTCAAAGAATCTTTCTTCTTCAAACGATAGTAATGCAAAGCGCAATTCATCAATTAAGCTGGCCATATAACAGCACCTGATACCAATAATAATTGGACTTGAAATTTAAATCTTTCTGTAAAGATGGTTTTTACGCTGGAACGTAAACGGAGTATTAATGCTAATAAACTAAAGTTAAATCTCATAACCATGTCTCGAAGCAGAAAAATCTTAGCTCTGTAACCGATTTTCCAGGAACTTTCACAACCTAAAGATAGATCGGTATAATTTGAAAATAAAAAATCATTATTAATTTTTAAATATTTCCTCGCGTCGTAATTTAATTTGTTAACGAGGGGAAAACTATGCTGGAATTTCGAGTAGAACAAAAAACGTTTCAGATTGGAAAAATATCGGTCGGCGGTTATCCGGGAAAAAGGCCCGTAGTTCTGGTAGGCTCAATCTTTTATCATGGACATAAAATAGTGGGGAACGAAATGACTGGCGAATTTAACAAGAAGGCGGCTGAGGATTTAATCAATTTACAGGATGATCTTTCAGAGAAAACTGGAAACCCATGCATGATCGACGTGGTTGCAGCTAGCCAAGAGGCCATGATAAAAGAACTCGACTTTGTTGCCTCCATAACAGAGGCCCCCATTTTAATGGACTCGCCTTCAGCAAGCATCAGACTTGCGGGACTAAAATATGCGGAAGATTCCGGTTTAATTAATCGGATAGTATATAATTCAATATTGCCAGAAGCGAAAACTTTTGAGCTTGAAAGGATAAAACGATCGAGACTTGAAAGCGCTATATTACTTGCATATAACGCCACAGATTTCACATCAAAGGGAAGGATAAAAGCAGTTAACGATTTAATCACGCTAGCTAGGAATTTAGGTATTAAAAAGCCTTTAATTGACACATGCGTTCTTGACGTGCCTACTTTGGGTTCAGCATGTAAAGCAATCTTACACGTGAAAAATGAATGGGGTTATCCTGCCGGTGCTGGCACACATAACGCAATCGCAACATGGAAAGGTTTAAAGAAGAAAATAGGTCCTCAGGCCTTTATGCCTTGTTCTGTTTCAGCGGCAATAATGGCTGTTAGCATAGGGGCGGATTTCATTCTCTATGGGCCAATAGAGGACGCAAAAGTTTTCTTTCCATCTGTAGCTTTAGTGGATACGGCATATGGACAATTGATGCTGGAAAAAGGTGAAAAGCCCCCTCTTAATCATCCACTATTTAGAATAGCGTAAAAGCTGGGTTACAGAAGAAATTTTCCTTGATAGATATTTTTATTTTAACTGGCATGACGTATTCTCCCCATAATCAATCACCCTTATATAAGCCGCTGCACGCTTGAGCTACCTCTTCAACCACTTTCACATTATGTAGATATCTAAAAATGGAGAATTAAGAATTTTCTTTTTAGTCTTCATAAAGGTAAGTATTCCCCTCTATTTTTCGAAATTCTTAAATGCAAGGATCTATTTTATGATAAGTTTCGGGGGATCGCAAAATGCAGTTGATTTTTCATGTAGATAGATGCTCGGGATGCCACAGCTGCGAACTGATCTGTTCAGTATATAAGAATGGAAAAATAGGTCCAAGAAGAGCGAGGATAAGAATAGTGACGCCAGAACCAGGAATTCATAGCTTTGCAGAATTTTGTATCCAATGTGCCAATTCTCCATGCGTAAAAAGTTGTCCAAGAAACGCTTTAATAAAAAGTGCAACTGGTATAATTTGCGTTGATGAGGAAGCGTGTATCGGATGCGGTTTATGTATGAATGTATGTCCAGTCAATGCGATAAAAATTGATCCAAAGAATAAAAAGGCGCTGATTTGCGATCTCTGCAAGGGAAAACCTAAGTGCGTAGAGTTCTGCCCAACGAAGGCATTAGAGTTTATGACATAGCTTATTGGAGGAATATTTTATGGTACATGGATATGCCGGTTTTCTTCTCTTCATAGATCTGACAACTGGCAAAGTCGAAAGACGTGAATTAAGAGAGAATATAAGGAATATGTTCATCGGCGGCAAGGGATTTGTCGCTAAACTTCTTTATGATCTACTACCCCCAAATACTGACCCGTTTTCACCAGAAAACCCGCTAATATTTGCTGCTGGGCCGCTCAATGGTACGATCCCACCCTTTGGAAATAAGAATATAGTTGGAGGGAAATCTCCTTTAACCGGGCTATACATGGACTCCTATTTCAGTGGTGGTTTCGGAGCCGAGCTGAAGTTTGCAGGTTATGACGCTCTTGTAATAAAGGGAAGGTCTCAAAGACCAGTTTACATAATTATTGACGATAATGAGACTAAAATTCTGGATGCAACCCATGTTTGGGGAAAGACAACATATGAAACTTACAATATATTGAAGAAAGATCATGGTGACCCGACCGTTAAAGTCGTATGTATAGGACCAGCTGGAGAAAATATGGTTAGATTTGCTTGCATCGATGCGGACATTCATAGACAGGCGGGGCGGTGTGGAGGAGGAGCAATAATGGGTTCAAAAAATCTTAAGGCAATAGTTGTACGTGGCTCTGGAGAGATAGAGGTTGCGCAAGTTGATAAGCTGATTGACCTTGCAAAAGAGTTTTCTGAAGTTCTTAGGAAAACGCCTGACGCCAGCGGATACTCTGAGTACGGCACATCAATAGCTGTGTCATACGCTAATGTAGAAGGCCTCTGGCCCTATAAGAACTGGCAGGACCAAGTTTATGATGAAGCAGTAAATGAATACTCTGGCGAAGAGCAGAAGAAGAGGGTGTGGATAAAGGATAGATCTGGTTATGGATGCACAATGCTCTGTGAAAAAGTTGCAATGATAACGAGGGGCCCATTTGCTGGTAAAGTTGTTCATGGAGCCGAATATGAGACCGTAGCCATGTTGGGGGCAAACTGCGGCTTCTCAAACTTAAATGCGCTTTTACAAGCTAACCTACTCTGTGATCTCCTTGGAATTGACACTATCTCAATGGGCGCAGTTGCTTCCTTTGCTATGGAATGTTATGAAAGGGGAATTTTAACACGTGAAGATTTAGGAGGATTAGACCTAAAATTCGGCAATTATGATGCCCTGAACAAACTAATTGAAATGGTAGCCTACAGGAAAGGCATAGGGAAAATCCTAGCTGAAGGAGTGAGAATAGCTTCGCAAAAAATTGGTAAAGGATCCGAGCATTACGCAATTGAAATTAAGGGTTTAGAGACACCCGCATGGGGCGTAAGAGGAGCGCCGGCAATGGCCCTGCAATATGTAACCGTCGATAGAGGAGGATGTCACCAGCGTGGGTGGCCTATAGTCTATGAAACTGCTGGAACCGGTCCTGAAGGGCAAAAGATAGAGAGGCTTTCGACTGAGGGAAAAGCCGCCTGTTGTAAATGGGATCAGGATTATACAAGCGCCATGGGGACGCTTATTCAATGTGATTTAACAAGGTTCGGGGTCGATCCCAGCTACTTTACTAGAGCTCTATCTTACGCTATTGGTTACGAGGTAACGTTTAAAGATTTTATGGTTATTGGTGAGAGAATATGGAATCTCATTAGACTAATCAATTTAAGAGAGGGGCTCACAAGAGAGATGGAAGAGAAGCTGCCAACTCGATTTATGGAGGAACCGCTTCCCTCTGGTCCAGCAAAGGGTCACTACATGAGCAAAGAAGAATTGAGAAAAATGCTTAACGAATACTATAGAATCAGAGGCTGGGATGACAAAGGCGAGCCAAGAAAAGAAAAACTCGTTGAGCTGGGGTTAGAAAGATAGTTCTTCTTTAACTCATTACTTTTTAATGAGAGAGGATAAGTTTTTTGTACTCCTCAGGAGACAATAAATTCTTTATCTCTTGATCTAAGTTGGATGGTCGTATTATTGTTATCCAGCCTTCGTCATAAGGAGATTTATTTATGATCTCTGGGGACTCTATTAATTTTCGATTTACCTCAATGACTTCCCCTGAGAGAGGGGCGAATATTTCGGAAACAGCTTTTACTGACTCTACGGCCCCCATTGGCTCCATCTGTCTTACAATTGAACCAATCTTAGGCATTTCAACATATACGATGTCGTGAAGGCTCTTCTGGGCATAGTCAGTTATTCCGACTACAGCTTCCTTACTATCCTTAATCAGAACCCACTCATGCGTCTTAGTGTAAAGTCTATCAATACGAATTTCATATTCATCAGCCTTGATTGAGAAACCGCTACACATAATAAGTCCCCTCAAGTTAATTTAATTTAGATAAAAATTAACTTTGGCGATAATTATAAAGATTTTCCTTTAGAGTTTCCTTGACTCTCTTTTTTCATAACATAAATGGAGATTACTTATACTTAAAATCTGAACCGAAATCCTATGCGCAATTTTAGGGAACTGTGACCTTAAATTACAATTTGTAGTTTAGGGTCCAATAAGGCTCAAAATAAAGTGTGAAGCGTAAAATAATCCCGTTACCCATCCTCAATATGAAGGGTGGGAACAATAGTAGAGACATTATGCTCGCAAATATTAGTATAAGACCCACCATGGCTATTTCCAATACGCTGTCCTTGAAGAGAAAATACAGTGCTAATCCAGCTGACAAAATAAATATAACCGCATTAGATGCCCTTTAATCTCTCAACAAGGGCATCTAATTCTGGATCCTGAATACCGAAGTGATTTATAGAGGATACATAGTTAGTGAATATATTGAAGTCGGGCGGATGCGCAACATCTATCTCTATGCCGATCTTGGCAGCATCCTCTTTAAGCTTTAAACCGAGCTCTATTCTCTGTGGACTGTAGCCGGGACACACATATTTTATTATATGCCTAAGAAAAGACAATTTTATTAGCCTATTCTTTCATTATTTAAATTTAATTATTTTATTTAGTCTCAACAGTATCGTTCAGCACGTGTTAACTAAACATATAAGAGGTCCCTTTAGATGCTTCCGCTAACTTATATAACGGGTATTTGAGTAATGAAGCACAAAATCTTCTAAATTTAGCTTTAAGACTAAGACTTTTAAGTTTATTTTTTGATCCATTTCTTTAATTTCTGAAAGACAAAATATAGAAGAAAACAAATAGTTATTAGAGCGCTGGCAGAGTATAAGTCTGTTAAAATTTTCATCTGAAAGAATCGAACAAGGTAGAATCCAGCGAGAATTGCTGTAACACCTATAATAAAGATTAGAATGGGGACAAAGAGAAAAGCAAGTATAAGCAAAATAAAAATGGGGATATCTGATGTTGACACTATCTGGCACCAGCTAACTGGAGCTTTAGGAATGAGAACATCAGCCCGCTATCTCACGATGTATTTTTTGAACTCGTTTCCGCACGGAGGACCGTGAGCTATCCACCACTCCTTCTTGTTAGTTATCATTACCCAGGAATCATATGTTATTGTCTGTTTTTTCGGCTCCAGCTGGGAATCCGGGTGTCTACAAATGGAGTTTGGATAGTTCACATGGTCCTTTAAGAAATCCATACAAACCTTTAAGTCAATTTTACCGCATTTTTGCTTTAAAAATTTGTTCATCCTGTTATGTCGTATTAATGTGTCCGGGTTTTTTCCTCCGAAAGAAAGATCTGCCCATTTTTGTTTTCTTCTCAGGGCTTCTGATATATAATGGTTGGCGTGACCTATATACCTGTCAGAATAGTAAATATCGAGGTCGCTCGGCGTGGCCTCTACATCATATATCTCTCCGTCCTCATCTCCAATAATGAAGTTGAAGCAGCCCGCCCGCTTAACTTTAATAATTATGCCTAAAGCATCCCCAATAGTTTTCTGATGCAAAATCTCAGCAATAATCGTGTAGGTCGGGACTCCGATTGTAAGTTCTAAGCGTGGAACAGAGTTCCAGCTGAGCCCTATCCCATAGGAGTTAAGCCCTGCTCCTGCTGGCATCCCCGGATAGGCATAGGCTAGATAGTTTGGGCCAGTATCTGGCTTAACATTTAGGAGGAGCGGGAACTCACCGTCTCTATAACTTATCAGATCTGCATCCCAGTTTTGGCCTATGTAGGTGTCATTTCCTAGTGTAGCTTCACCTGTTGCTGCGAAGGCTGTGCATCTTCGTTCTGTAAAACTCTGGATTTCTTCATGTAATGATATAAGTGTTATTTCTTCATAAGTTCTTCCAGATCCCTCAGCTATTCCTCTCATTTCCTCAGCAGTAATGGGACAGTACTCTTCAATGAAAGGTATATGTTTCTTCGCATGTCTTAGAGCTTGTTCTTTAGTTATTTTACCTTGAAACTCTTCATAAAACCATTCTAAAAAGCGGTCTATTGAACTCTTGCATTTAACGCCTAATTTATAGCCTATTTCGTTCATACTCCCCGACAATTCCAATGTTTGCAAAGGGATCTTAGGTTTAATTACTGAGATCTCCATAAAGAATATTCTCCCTATATAAGATTATTACCATATTAATTTTCTAGCATTAAATATTTATGGTTTACGTTAAGCAATACTTAGACGCATTATTTCTATGCAAGGATAATGTCTCTAAACCTAGTCTTTGCATAGAAGCAATCCATAATTGAGTCAGAGAACGACGCAAATTAATCTATGTAGAACAACAGGGCAATTATGTTAAACCATTAATATATTAATAGTACTTGAAGCAAGCTACGAAATGGTTCTTTCTAGATTCAAATAATTCAGGCTCTTTTTTCTTACATAGATTCTCATATTGGTAGCATCTCGGATGGAACCTACAGCCAAGGGGGGGGTTTACAGGGTTCGGTACATCCCCATAAAGTATGATTCTCTCTTTCTTTACTGTTGGGTCTGGGATGGGAACGGCTGAAATTAGAGCCCTGGTATATGGGTGCTGAGGTTTTTTAAATAGCTCTTCTACTGGCGCTATCTCAACAATCTTACCTAAATACATTATAGCTACACGATCACAGATGTATTTGATGACGCTTAGATCATGGGAGATAAAGAGATAAGTAATCTCGAATTCCCTTTTAAGTTTCAGCATTAAATTAAGTATATCGGCTCGGAGTGAAACATCTAGTGATGCAACGGGTTCATCGGCTACTATAAATTTCGGTTTAGAAGCCAAGGCTCTAGCGATTGCTATGCGTTGTCTTTCTCCTCCACTAAACTCATGAGGATAGCGCGAAATATATTGTGGAGGGATACCGACCTTTTCCAATAAATCTCGAACTATTTTTCTCTTTTCTTGCCGTGATGATATTAAACGATGAACCTCAAGTGGTTCCCCAACTATATCCTCTATAGTCATTGTCGGAGTTAGTGAGGTGAAGGGATCCTGAAATACAACCCCCAAATAGCGTCTAAAAGACCTTAACATTTTACCTTTAAAAATGCTTTGACCCATAAATTTAATTTCTCCGGAGGTTGGTGGCAATATTCCTAGAATGCATTTAGCAGTCGTTGTTTTTCCGCAACCGCTTTCTCCTACAAGCCCAAATGTTTCGCCCTGCTCAATATCGAAGCTTACTCCATTAACGGCCCGTACATATGCTACCGTCTGTAACCCTAATATTCCTCCGTGAATGGGGAAGTATTTCTTTAAATTTTTTACTTCACATATAATTGTGGACAAGCTGTTTACCTCCCTAGCAATAGAGGAAGCATGAGACTGTATGGCCATCTCTAACGTTTATTAGGGGGGGATCCTCTTTTCTACAAACATCCATCTCGTATTTGCATCTTCCATGAAAGCGACAGCAGTTAGGTATATTAGTAAGGTCGGGCACCCGTCCAGGAATCGATTTTAGCTCTCTTTGTTCTATGTCAACTCTGGGTATTGAGTCCAGTAGGGCTTGAGTGTAGGGATGGAGTGGTTTTTTAAAAACTGTAAAGACATCGGAGCACTCTACTATTTTTCCAGCATACATAACAGCTACCTTATTACACATCTCTGCAACAACTCCAAGGTTATGGGTTATTAACAGAATCGTTGTCGCAAACTTTTCTTTTACACTCCTCAATAAGTCCAGAATCTGGGCTTGTACGGTTACATCAAGGCTTGTTGTGGGCTCATCCGCAATCAGCAACTCCGGTTGGCAAGAGAGAGCCATAGCTATCATGGCACGTTGTTTCATTCCTCCACTATATTCGTGAGGATATCGCTTCATCATTATCTCCGGACTAGGAAAACCTAAACTCCTTAGAAGTTCTATAATTCTAGTCTCTATGTTTGACCTCTTTATACTTTGATGAAGTTTCATAGCCTCAGCAATCTGGCCACCTACAGTAAAAACCGGGTTAAAGAATTCTGTAGGATCTTGGAAAACTATAGAGATTTTTCGGCCTCTTATTTTTCTCATTTCATTTTCGCTTTTCTCAAGCAAATTTTCCCCATCAAAAATTATCTTTCCTCCTACTATTTTGCCTGGCCTAGGAACTAGTCTAAGTATTGAGAGAGCGAGGGTAGATTTGCCGCAACCTGATTCGCCAACTATGCCGAAAATATCTCCTCTTTCAATAGTTATACTCACTCCATCGACAGCTTTAACTACACCCTCATCGGTGTAAAAGTAGGTTTTTAAGTCCTGAATATCTACCAAGGGTCCTTTCAAGTTCCTCCCAACCTATCTAAGCCTTACATCAAGAGCGTCTCTTAACCCATCACCAAAGAGATTAAAACCTAGGGCAAGGAGAAATGTGGCGAGACCTGGAAATGTAGTTACCCATGGGGCTACACGAAGGAATTGTTTTCCAATATTCACCATCATGCCCCATGAGACGGACGTAGGATCACCTAGTCCTAGAAAGGATAGTGCTGCCTCGTAGAGAATATACCATGGAATATCAAGTGTTGCAAGGACTATTACTGAGGGGAGGGCGCTGGGTAAAATGTGTCGTAAAATTATTCTAAAGTCGCTTACCCCAATAGATTTAGCCGCCTCCACGTTACTAAGCTCTTTTAGCGAAAGAAACTGGGCGCGTACAACCCGCGCCATCCACGGCCAGCCTAATACGCCCATTATCACCGTGATAAGATAAATGGATCTTGTTGCAAACATGGCTGATGCAACGATTATTAGGATGATGCTTGGCAGACAAAGCATGACATCTGTTATGCGCATGAGAAAATGATCAAACCATCCGCCGAAGTAACCAGCTATCATACCTACGGATATACCTATTATTAGCTCTATGAGGACTGCTCCTACACCTACAATAAAAGAGACTCTGGCACCCCATATCACCCAGCTGAAAATATCTCTACCAATGTTATCTGTTCCGAAGGGGAATTCTGCGCAGGGAGGCTTGAGAGATGAATTTGGATTTAACGTCTGTGGATGGCGGGGAGCTATTATTGGGGCAAAAATGGCCATTATTAAAAAAATGAAGATTATTCCAGCTCCCACGATAGCTAGTTTATTCCTTTTGAATCTTCTGTAAGCCCTGCTGCTTCTTAATCTTTTATACATATTTTTGAGCATCATACCATATCTCACTCATACCTTATTCTTGGATCTATAATACCGTAAGCTATATCTACACTTATATTGGCGAGGAGAACCATTATAACAATTATCATGCTTGTGCCCATAATTGATGGATAATCTCTGCTTATAGCAGCTTGCATAATGAATCTGCCTAGACCTGGCCATGCAAATATGCTTTCGATTATAACTGACCCCCCAAGGAGAAATCCCATAGATATGCCAACAACTGTAACAAGCGGAAGTAGAGCATTCCGAAAAGCATGCTTGTATATTACAGTTCTTTCTCTTAACCCCTTTGCCCTTGCCGTTATGATGTAGGATTTGCTTAAAACCTCTATCATACTTGACCTAACTAGACGAAGAAGATAGGCACTGTTATTGATGACCATGGTGGCAACTGGCAAAATAAGATGTCTTAAATGATCAAGTAATGAAAACGGTTGGCCAACAGTGGAGTAGCCTGATGTAGGAAGCAAACCAAGATTTAAAGAAAAGACATAAATTAACAGTAGTGCTAGCCAGAAAGTAGGCATGGAGTATCCGAATAAAGATAAGGTTGATATTGCAGCGTCGATTGGAGAGTTCTGTTTAACAGCAGCTATAACTCCTAAAACAACAGCTACAATCAGTGAAACTATTTGTGCTGTAAGCATGAGCTCTATCGTGTTCCAAGCTAAACTTAAGATTATCGCCCCGATCCATTGCCCAGATATATAAGAATATCCCAGGTTACCTTGAAGTGCATTGGATAACCAAATAAAATATTGGATGTATAAAGGCTTATCGAGACCAAAACTACGCCTTATCTCATCCTTCAGCCAAGTAGGGATGGGTTTCCAGGCGCTCATGACTTCAATAGGATCGCCTGGAGCTAAATGGGCTAATAAAAAAATTATAAGAGTTGTAAAAAAGAAAGTGGGGATTGCAAGCAGCAATCTGCGGGCAACATATGAAAGAAGTCCCATTCCGTCTACCCCCTAATTACTGTCTCTGCAAGCTAGCCGCTTTTTTTACGTGTAACAGCATATGTTGTTGCGGCTGCTACAATAGCTCCACCTACAGCCGCACCTACAACTTGCACATAGTACACTTCAAAGGGAACGGTTATTCTGCGAGGCCATATATAACCCGCTAGCTCTAGCTCATGTCTTGCCGCGTTAAGGTCATAGGTAGGTACAGTATTATTAGGGTTATAGTATGGCATCATTGGGTGGATAGGTGAATTAGCTATTTGACCATAACCAAAGTATACTTCTTCATGAATGCGTGGTAGGTTTAGAGCATACCACAATGCGCGAACCACATGTCTATTAGCTAGTATAGGATGATTACGATTAACGTAAATAAAACCTAATCCAGGCTTACGTTGCGGAGATATTGCAACTTTCCCCTCATCTTTTAGCCTACGGTACTCAGCCATAAGCTCTCCAGCCGGATATTCTGGAATAACATCTATTTCACCTGCTTCTAAAGCCATTAAGGCTGTCGAAACATCAGGTATTACCCTGAAAATTATTTCGTCAATAAATGGGCGGCCTCCAAAGTAGCCATCGAAAGCCTCAAGTACCCAGTATTGCCCTTTGACCCACTCCTTAAACTTGTAGGGTCCGCAGCCGGGGAGCTTACCACCTTCGGTGTTTGTCTCATGGGTTTTCCATTCGCTGTGAGGTACGTTACCGAGTACATGTTTAGGTACAACAAAGAAGTGGTATGTTGACATTAAACATGGTAAGTCAGGATATATTTCTTTGAGATAGATAACTACTGTGGTTTCATTTAGTGCCTCTGCGTGATCTATGACGGGTATCAGGTCGCCACTGATTGTTGCGCCTGTTGCGGGGTCGAGCGCGGCCTCTATTGAGAATACAACGTCCTCCGCCGTCAATTTAACGCCATCATGCCAGTAAACGTCATCCCTTAAATAGAAAGTCATTGACATACAATCTTCAGACCATTCCCAGCTCTTCGCAATTAAAGGTGCGAGCTTATACCCCTTCTCAGTTTCCACCATAGAAAGCAATCCGTGAAATGATGCCCAAGCAGGGTGTCCATCTACAAAGAATGGGTTCCAGCCCCTTGTTAGTCCAGTATCCACTGACGTCATCCATTTTATATATATGAAATCATCCTCTGTTTTGCCCTCATAATTTAAGTCATAGTACATGTCAAATCCCTCGGAACCGCACACTCTCCACGCCTGAAATCCCGTTATCTTCGGATTATGAAGAACTACAAAGTATGGGTAGAAGCAAAGGATTACAGGTGGATCTTCAACAAATATCCTTTGCCACTCATACATGAGTTCTCTTCGTTTTGTCTCATTAAAAGTCCTAAAGAAATCGCGAACCAGCATGTCAGCTCTCGCGTTAGTCCAGCCCATATTGTTCCATCCATGTGGAAGAAGCCCCCATGCGGTCCAGCAAGACTCCCACCATACTAGGGAAGTAGGATCCCAAATATATGTAAACATTGTGGGGGCAGTTAGATCCCATCCACCTTCCTCCCAACGCTTGTTCCAGCTCTCACCCCACATTCTAGAGGATATGGCAACGGGATCGAGCACCTCAAGCCTTAAATCTATTCCCATTTTTGCTAAATCTTCTTTCCATATCGTTGCAGCTGCAAGGTCACCAGGTTTAGTTGAATTTATAAGGCAGTGAAGGGTGAAGAGCGGTGTTCTATCCTCTATTACTTGGCCGAATACCCTTGAAATAAACGAAGCCATTAATATAAGAAGAATCATGATAATTAATGTTGCCCTAAATAACATTTCATCTTCCCTGATATGTTAAAAGGCGTCCAAATATTTAAATTTTTTGCTACGTTTTTTCGGCTTTTCTCTTCTTATACATTCTCCAGCTTAAACATAGATATTTTGGGTGAGAAGCCTTAACTTCATCCACCAAACCTACCCCTGTATTATGAGGGGCGCCCAATATTTTCTCGGGGTTCTCATATGTCTCTCTAGAGATTTCTGCTAGGGCGTCCGCAAACCTATCTAGGTCTTCTTTAGACGCTGTCTCGGTTGGCTCTATCATCAATGCTTCCTCCACTATAGGTGGAAAATACATCGTTGGCGCATGGAAACCATAATCGAGAAGTCTCTTTGCGACATTTCTAGCGGTAATTCCAGTTTCCCTCTTTAGAGGAGCGCAGCTAACTACAAACTCATGCTTCCTAAACCTATTTTTGCTATAGGGCATCTCGAACCCCCTAATTCTCACTATTTTACTTGCTAGGTAATTCGCGTTTAAGACGGATATTTCTGCAGCTCTCTCAAGCCCCTCGGCACCCATCGATAAAATATATGCGAAGGCGCGAATAGCTACATCGAATGCGAAGTGAAAGCCTTTAACCTTTCCAATAGAATGCGGTAAATTATACTCTAAATAGTATTTTTCCCCATCATACTCCACAAGAGGAACCGGAAGAAAATCCTTTAAATAGCTCTTTACACCGATTGGCCCTGCGCCAGGTCCTCCTCCTCCATGAGGTGTCGAGAAAGTTTTATGTAAGTTTAAATGTACAATGTCAAACCCCATGTCTCCGGGCCTAGTTTTACCCAGAATAGCGTTCAAATTGGCTCCATCATAATAGAGTAGGCCACCGCATTCATGAATCATATCCGCAACTTCTTTTATTCTCTTCTCGAATATTCCAAGAGTATTTGGGTTTGTTATCATTAGCCCAGCAATTCTCTTCGAGACTATGCTTTTTAAAGCCTCTACATCGATGCAACCTTCCTCATCTGTCGGAGAGATGATGACGTTGAACCCGGCCATAGCGGCGCTTGCGGGGTTAGTTCCATGCGCGGAATCCGGAACGATAATATATCTTCTATAATCTAATTCTCCGTTAAGTTTATGGTAGGCTCTAATTATAAGTGCGCCAGCAAATTCTCCATGAGCTCCAGCGGCAGGTTGCATGGAGAATTTATCCATTCCAGTAATTTCAGATAACCATTCAGCAACTTTGTAGATGATCTCAAGCATGCCCTGCATGGTTTCTTCAGGTTGATATGGATGCATCCACCGAACTTTGTCTGAAGATGCTAAAATTTCATTCATTTTGGGGTTATACTTCATAGTGCAGCTACCTAAAGGATAGAAGCCGTTATCGACACCAAAATTCATCTGCGAGAGCCTAACAAAGTGCCTAACAACCTCAACTTCGGAAACCTCAGGCAAATTAGGATCCCTATCTCTTCTTAGGCTTTTTGGTATATACGATTGAACCTCAACCTCCTCTTCTTCTATGAGTTTTGGAAGACTATAGCCTCTTCTACCCCTGCCCCCAATCTCAAATATAGTTGGCTCCGGCCACACGGCTTGCCTAAATTCCCTCATCTATCTTCCCACCAAATCAAATAGGCAATTATAAAGAAAGTCAATATCCTGCTTCTTATGCATCTCAGTAACGCAGTAAAGGGATGTTTCACCGAGCTCCGGAAAGTCTTTTTTCAAAGCTTTTCCTCCAATTATCCCCTTTTTTAAAAGCCTTCTGTTTACATCCTCAACATCAATTGAAAGCCCATCAAAGTTTACCGTGAACTCCTTAAAATGGCAAGCCTTAAACAAGGGCACCCTTAATCCGTCAACCTTAGAAAGCTTATTTATTGTGTAAACAGTTTTAGAAAGTATAAGTTCACCCAATTTCCTGAAACCTTTAGGTCCAAGAAGACTCATATATACTGCCGCCCTTAAAGCGCATAATGCTTCATTAGTACATATGTTTGACGTCGCTTTATGTCTACGTATGTGCTGTTCACGTGTCTGCAAAGTCAAACAGAAGGCCCTATTCTCTCCGCTAACAGTAGTGGTCATCCCAACTATTCTGCCGGGCATTTGCCTAATAAGCTGATCGTCGTCTTTACAAGCAAAGATTCCTAGGAGGGAGCCGCCCCCATTCATATAGTTTCCGAGGGGTTGCCCTTCGCCTACAACGATGTCAGCCCCATATTCTCCGGGCGGTTTTATTATTCCGAGCGATGTTGGGTCGACGCCGACGACAAATAGACTCCCAAAGTCATGCGCTATCTCAGCTATCTCCTCAGGTTTCTCGATCAGAAATCCAAGATAGGATGGATTCTCAATATAGACACCTGCTGTCTCCGAAGACACCTTCTCTTTTAAATCTTCTATGTCTACTTGCCCATCATACATTCTCTGTTTAAACTTCAGGACTTTAATTCCAGAAGGTTCAGCATAATTCTTTAGAACTTCTAATCTTTCTGGACCTATAAATTGCGGGACTAAAAACGCTTTCCTCTGAGTTACGCGTACAACCATCCTCGCAGCCTCTCCTAGGGCAGTAGCCCAATCATACATTGAACAGTTGGTAACATCCATTTCTAAGAGTTCACACATCATACTCTGATATTCGAAGAGGGCTTGAAGCATACCTTGACTTATCTCAGGCTGATACGGCGTATAACTTGTCAAAAACTCTTCTCTCGACGCTACAACATCAACAACGGATGGAACAAAATGAGGCCAAACTCCAGCTCCTAGAAAGCAGATAATATCTTTGAATGACATATTTTTGCTTAGAATTCTCTCTGTTTCATGAATAACTTCATTTTCAGAGAGCGGCCCCGGTATATCTAAAGGAGCCTCTAATCTGAGCTCTTTGGGTATATCTGAGAAGAGCTCTTCAATGTCATTTATGCCTATCTCGCTCATCATTTCTTTCTTGATCTCAAGGTTATCATTCGGAATATACCGTTCAAACATTTTAACCCTCCTTTAGCATCTTTTGAATGATTATAGTTTTCTCGGCAAGATTCGTTATAATATACTAAAATAATCATCGAAAAATCATTTAAACTTTCTCTATAAAAATTTTTTAGAAAATTTATAGAATAAATGTTTACAGCGGTTTTTCCAAACTCTTCTCCTTCAAAAGCCTTTAAATCATCAACCACAACCATATCTCTTCACTTTTAATCCCGTTATTAGTCATTCTCATGTTTATGAGCATAGCTTTTAGGCTTAAGTTTTGTTCAAAAGGTGAAATTAAAGGACATATGGGGATTTTAAGACTTGAAGGCTAGAATGTTTCATTCAGAATAATTTCCCCCGAGATAGTAGTTAGTGGTTTTTGTTGGCGACAAGCCGGTTTTCACAACAGGATAATGCATAAATAAATAGATGAGAGTTTGCTTCTTGCTTGCGTAATTGAATGAGCTATTTGATTCCTTCCACAAGATTGCAAGTATTCCGCCGACTATTCCTAGGAGCAAAACCACTCCCGTGCTGCCCATGTAGCATTATACTTACTACTAAAAATACAACACTATAATTTTAAATTACAGATTTAGTGAAACCTATGCTCAAGCAATATTTGATAATTTTAGGGAGGCTTTTGAGTCAGCGCTAATAATTGCGATAAATATTCTTTTGAGACGGAGACGCTAATTACATTCACGGCTGTATTTGACTTATCTTCTATGGTATGTTAGATGGCCGTTGAGGGAAAATACATGGGCAGAAGATAGAGCAAAGGTTATATGAAGCCTTTTCTAAGTCGATTGCAGTAAAAAGCGGATAGGGGTGCTCATTAGACGTGTGGAAACTGTTGGGTTAATCGTTAATCCGATAGCTGGTATGGGTGGATCAGTTGGTCTAAAGGGAACAGATGGTGAAGACGTATTAAAGAAGGCATTAAGTCTTGGAGCTAAGCCTGTGGCTCCGCAAAGGGCTGAAATTTTCCTCTCGCATTTGAAGCATATTAATGGAGACATCGCCTTTTTAGTTGGAGCTGGTTGGATGGGAGAGTTCGAGATTCAAAGCGTAGGTTTTAAGTATAATGTTGTAGGTGAAAGGAAAGAGAAGACAACGGCCGAGGACACGAGAGAGATAGCGAAAGAAATGCTTAAGAGAGGCATTAAGCTACTAGTCTTTTGCGGTGGTGATGGAACAGCAAGAGACATCATGGATGCTGTTGGGATGCGTTTACCAGTGCTGGGCATCCCGAGTGGTGTTAAAATGCATAGCGCTGTTTTCGCAGTTAACCCCGAAAATGCTGCGAAAGTTGTCTTTAGATTTCTATATGAGGGACTACCATTAAGGGAAGCAGAGGTAATGGATGTCGATGAAGACTCTTTTAGGGAAGGAAGACTCTCAGCTAAGCTCTATGGCTATATGCTGGTCCCCTATGAGCCAGAAATGATTCAAAGCGTTAAGGAAGCTAGCATATTAACTGAAGATGAGCTGTATAATCAAGCTGCGATCGCGGTTTACTTTACTGAGGAAATCATGGAGCCTGATACATTATACATTCTCGGTCCGGGGACAACTATTAGAGCTATAACGGCGTTGTTAAACGAGGAGAAGACTCTTTTAGGTGTTGACCTTCTCCTTAACAGGAAAGTGATAAAGCGCGATGTAAATGAAATTGAAATTCTTGAAAGTGTAAGGGGGAGAAAGGCAAAGATAGTCGTTACACCTATTGGTGGGCAGGGCTTCATATTTGGTAGAGGAAACCAGCAGATAAGCTCCAGAGTTATCAGGGAGGTGGGCTTAAAGAACATAATTGTTTTAGCGACAAAACAAAAAATAAAGGGGTTAAAGTGTCTTAGAGTCGATACCGGAGACCCGGAACTAGATAATAGATTAAGGGGCTATATAAAGGTTATAATCGACTATGGTGAAGAATACTTAGTGCCTATAAAGTAAACTGGAAACAATGACTTAATACATAAATATGTTTTATTCTTCAATTTTTAAAGATTAAAGTAGATGTTAAGGGGTTTGAGGATATGAGTTTGATGAAGACTCATCTCTATGACTTTCATAAGAAAAATGCTAGGATGATGGAGTTTGCTGGCTTTGAAATGCCCCTATGGTATGAAGGAATAATTCAGGAACACTTAGCTGTTAGAAACTCTGTTGGAATATTTGATGTAACTCACATGGGCCGCTACTTAATAAGTGGAAGAGATTCTGAAGCATTTCTTAATAACATTCTTACAAAAAATATTGCATCGATGAATATTTATCAAGGGCATGTTTCAATGATATGTAACGAAAATGGCGGGATAGTTGACGACGTTTTCATTTTTCGCCTTGAGGAAAGCAAATTCTTACTTATATGTAATGCAGTAAATAGAAGAAAGGATTATGAATGGATTATGAATTTTACTCAAGGCTTCTCAGTTGAAATCAAAGATGTATCCGATAATACAGCGATGTTTGCCATACAAGGTCCAAAATCTCAAACCGTCCTACAGGTTGCTTTCGGATCAAATCTAGGCGACTTAGACTATAATTGTGGCAAATGGATAGAAGAACATGAATTACGCATCTTTGTTAGTAGAACTGGTTATACTGGGGAGGACGGTTTCGAGATAATTTTATGGGATACGCCGTTGAATTGCGCTGGAAAAGCAAAAGCCTATAAAGTGTGGGAGGCGATACTTGAAGCTGGAAGAGAGTTTGGCATAAAGCCATGCGGTTTGGGCGCCCGCGACACCCTTAGAATCGAGGCTGGCTTCTGTCTCTACGGGAATGATATTGATGAGACAATAACCCCGCTTGAAGCTAAACTGGATTTTGCTGTTGACCTTGAAAAACAATACTTTATCGGAAAGAAGGCTCTTTTAGAGCAGAAGGCTAAGGGGGTTAAACGTGTAAGAGTCGGCATCCGGCTCCTAGAAAGCGGTATCATTAGATCAGGGTACAAAATACTTTTTAATGGAGAGATCGTTGGAAAGGTGACCAGCGGGACTTTTTCGCCAATACTTAAGTGCGGTATAGGGATGGGGTACTTGCCTCCGGAAATTTCAAAACCTGGGACTAAAGTTAAAGTTTTAATTCGAGAAAAGGAAACCCAAGCCGAGATAGCTAAAATGCCCTTCTACGATACAACAAAATATGGAAGGAGAAGAATTGCCTAGCGCCTAACATTTTCTTGGGATTTGAAATTTCCATTTATTGGCGCTGTTAGGGTTACCTTTAATGAATCATAAGATTTTAAGTGAATTGGGGTGTTTTAATTACTGGTGTCTTATATCAGCGAAGAGCATTAGAGCAGCAATTCGTATTCTAGTTTCACTCTTAATCTCCAGATTTTTTAGAAAACACTCATTTCATACTTAGTCCACTCCCTGTAAGGCTGCCTGTTAATCCAAGCAACTATGCGCTCAACATCCCGCCCACTAGCATTCTCCAAGTCAAAGCCTATTATAATGGGAGGACTATGAGGCGCGCAGCAGGCTAGCTAAGTGGTTCAGGAGGCGGGGCGCAATCTCACTGTTATGCCCAAATCGAGCGATTATCCGCCTATACTGAAACATCCACACGCAGATCCTCCTCCTAGCCATCCTAGAAACCCTGAAAAACAGGGCCTACATCACGGTTGAAGACGCCCTTTCATCATACAGGATCCTATGCGAGCAGGAGGGGGAAGAAGCGCTAAGAGAATACGTAAAGGCGTTGGCGAGGGAAGGAATGATCACCCAAAACCAGAAAATAAACGTAGAATACCCAGTAGACAAGCCAATACAAACCCTCAGAAAAACCCTTCAAACAAAAAACAAAAAGCTTATAAAGAAAAAGCATGCTCACAAAACATGTGATCAACATGACGGCTCAAATCCCCTACACAGAAAATATTAATGACGAGATTTTGAAAAGTGTAGGGGGATTTGGGACCCGAAAGGTAGATAGGTGTCCGGCCAGGGCGCCAGTTTTCTAATCATTTAATAGCTTTTCATGATAATTTTAGTAATGTTAGTGATGCCTTACGGGTCATTTACCTAAAACCTAATAT
>JAWBXL010000017.1:0-28392 GCA_038867895.1 Bathyarchaeia archaeon
TCTTCGATAACATCAGTAGATATAAGAATGTAAAGATCATTGGGAATATTTGTGGGGCAAGGAAAAGATTGTGCATGGCTTTAGGTATATCTGAAGATAGGCTTTATGAAAAGATTATTGAGGCGGTGAATAGGCCGATAGAACCATCCATTATAGAAGACTCACCCGTTAAAGAGGTTGTTGAGGAACCTAAGCTCTCTAGGATTCCAGTTTTAAGGCATTTTGAGAGGGATGCTGGCCCATATATAACGTCCGCTATAGTGTCCGCGAGGAGCCCTGACAAAAGAATTGAGAATGCTTCTATTCATAGGCTTTTGGTGCTGGATAATAGGCGGCTGGCGATAAGGCTTGTTCCAAGACACCTATTTAAGTTATGGAGCATGGCCAAAGAAAGAGATATGGACTTGGATGTGGCGATAGCTATAGGTGTTCACCCAGCGGTCCTATTGGCAGCGTCATCCTCACCGCCATTCGGGGTCAGCGAGTTTGGCGTGGCTAACAAGCTGCTTAACGGGGGTCTAAAACTACTTAGATGCGAAGAGGTTGATGCCTATGTGCCAGCTGAATCGGAGATAATACTGGAGGGAAAGATCTCCCGAAATGAGGTCGCCCCTGAGGGCCCCTTTGTCGATATAATTGGAGCCTATGACGCCCAGAGACTCCAACCGATCGTGGAGGTGATTAAGGTGATGCGCAGAGAAAACTATCTTTATCACGCTCTCCTGCCAGGGGGTCCAGAGCATAAGTTGCTTATGGGGTTGCCTAAAGAGGCCGCCATTTATGAAGCGGTCTCGAAGGTTGTACCGAGGGTTAAAGCGGTTAACTTAACTATGGGTGGATGCGGTTGGCTCCATGCTGTTATATCAATTGAGAAGCAGATTGAGGGTGACTCTAAAAATGCTCTTTTAGCGGCTTTATCAGCTCACCCGAGCCTAAAACATGCTATAGTTGTCGATGATGACATAGATGTGTTTAACCCCGAGGAGGTTGAATGGGCTATTGCAACGAGATTTCAGGCTGATGAGGATTTAATAATAGTCCATGGCGTTAGAGGATCCACGCTTGACCCATCAGCCGATATGGAGACTGGATTGACAACTAAGGTTGGATTAGATGCCACACGCCCACTTAATTATCCCAAAGAGAGATTCGAGAGGGCGAGAGTACCTATAACTGATAAGGTCATAGGCATTATTGAGAGTCTAAAGAGAAGTAAATCTAACAGCTAAGTTTTTATTTAAGTTTTTATTCTTGGCAAGCCTCTCTCACACAGTCTTCTAGAGGCGCTAATACTGCTTTAACCCCGTTAATTAGGGGCGTGTAGTGGGCTGTTTTAGCGGAATTGGTCATTATTGCTTCTACGCCGAGATCCCTTAACCATGTTACAACAGCACATGTATCGCATATGACTTGGCCTCCGGAAGCCTCAATTATCTTCACATGTTCCTCAGCAACTCTCCGAGCATAACCTGAGGTGCAAACCCACAGCTTAACGCCTGGTCTTATCCTCTTACCCTTTAGGCGTCTTGCTATTATTCCAAGTTCTTCTGGAGAGCAGTGGGGGCAACCTATAAAAATCAGGTTAGGCTTCTCTGAGGTTGATGTCAAGCGCTCGTAGGATCTTTTTAAGGTCCTTTCATCCACGGAAATCTTTTCCTCTATGTTTGGCTCTTCTCTCTCTTTTCCTCCAAAATAAAACATTGGGGTCATACCGCTTGTGGCCATTGCGGCACCAAGCTGCTTTAGGTAATGTTCCTCACGCCTAGATAACCCATATATGACTGGAATTTTTTCGCCTAATATCTCACCCAAATATATTCCTAATGCCCCATAATCCGACTCACTTCTAAGATCTGTCTCCACTTTAACTAGTACAGAAGCCCGCCGGTTCTCCGACCTGTGTAGCCCATAATCTGGGGTCTTCCCTATTAATGCTGATGCAAGAGCACTTGGCCCACCCTCACGGTTCGTCCATGCGTTAAGTAGCGAGTTAGCGTAAATGACGGCTGAGGACTCAGCCCAGGAGAGATGGGCGCCACTTCTCGGCTCCCTTATATAGTATGGCGTACATGTCAACGTTATCTCTAACCCCATCCTCTTGTAAAGACCTATTATCTCCATCTGCCTCTCAACAAATTCCTTTGGCAGAAGGGTGAAGGAGGGGTTTCCAAGGTCTAGGCTTGAGGGATTTGTTGTTGCTTGGATGGTGGCTTTGCCGCCTGAGTCCGCCAGTACCTTCAGAAATTCTATTGGAGCGTCACCAATGGTCCTGTATGCTACGCCTGCTATGTGCGCCGAGTCAATTGGTATAAGGCGCTCAGCCCCATAGAGGTCGCCGAGTTTAACCAGTACTCTCATCGAGACCTGGTATGCCCAGCCGTACTCTCCATCGTAGATTCGTTCTTCCTCCCTAGTCAGATACATGTGAATTCACTCTCTGTAAACTTTTACTAAGCCGTTTTCGCCGTCAACCTCAATAATATCTCCAGTCTTTATCCTAGAAATGTCTATGCCATCAACCATCGGTATATTGGCAATTACCGCGCCAACAACCACAACAGTATCCGCCAAAGAGTTTACAATAGCCTTTGGGGCAACGCCGTTTTTAGCGATAGCGTAAAGAATATAGCTGCCCACCGTAGACCCGCGTCCATGAGGAAAGCATAAAATTTTATCCTTAATTTCTAAACCATATAAATCGTGATTTTTATCGATGATTACGCCTGTTTTTGGATCCACGCCGCCCAGAAAGCTTAATGGCTTATTTGAGACTAACGCTAATCCTCTAGCTCTGCCCGGGACTATTGGTCTCCCTTGGAGCAGTATCTCCAATCCACAGCCCTCCAATAAAACCTAGTAGGAAATTTTCATGGAGAATGGTAGTTCACCAAATAATTTTTCGGCTGCCTCCTGAACCTTTTTTAGGTGTTCTTCCTCGGTATAAACCCTAAAAATATTCATGAATCCTTTTAGTATCTCAAATATTCCTGAAACCCTACTCAATTTGCTTGGGATTTTCCTTCCATCCTTTGTCTTCTGAAAGACAGGTATCTCCATTGGCTCTAGGGGGAATGCATGGTGGTATGGAACTGATGGTAATGTTGGTACATCTATTATGACGCTCTGTGGGTCGACCTCAGCTTCCTCCGCTATCTGATCCCTTATTCTATTCCTAATCCCCTCGACATTAAATAGTGTTGAGACAATTTTATCTCTAATATAGAATGGTGGTGGATCATAAGCGCACTTTATCAACTTGCGCCTCTCCAACCTCTTAATGATATCCCTAGATTTCTCACATTCTTTTAGTTTAGTCCACAGCATATAATCGTCTAGGGATAAATATTCCTCTGGGCTCTTAAAGTCCGCGAGGTTTAGGTCATCCTTTGCCTTTTCCATCGCCATTGCAAGCATTATTTGAACAGCCCTTCCAACTCTATGGAAATAAATGCTCTTAAAGGATTCTATGCGCGCAAGTATAAAGGATTCCAGCGCTGAGAGGGCGCCTATATCGACGGATAGGTTTCCATCAATCACATCAAGTGTGCGCACGAGGCGATATACGTCCACAAAGCCATACTCGGCGCCAGTATGGTAAGTATCCCTAACAACAAAATCAAGCTTATCGGCGTCTACAGCGCTTCTAATTATCTGATCCATGAAAAGCATGTTAGGTTTATTTAAGCGCCCAACCGCCAAGGCTCCAATAACATTTGGGTCATAACCAAGATCGCTTATAATGTCATGCAGCTCAGAGTTAACTATTACCCAAGTGGTCATATCCTCATGTGTTTTTCCAAGAAACTTTATAAGTATGTGCTCAAAAACATGTGAAAATGGCCCGTGCCCAACATCGTGGAGTAAGGCTGCAATTCTAATCATCTGCGCCTCCTCCTCGGAGATTATCTGAGATATCTGCGGATTACTAATAATTTGCCCAGCAAGATGCATAACTCCAATAGAATGTTCAAATCTTGTGTGACTTGCCCCTGGATAAGCATATTCGGCGCCGGCGAGCTGCCTTATCCTGCGGAGTCTTTGAAAGGGGAATGAGTCAATAATGCGCCTCTCAGTCTCAGTTACATATATGTACCCATATATTGGATCTTTAATCTCCCCCCAATACTTACGCTCAAGCATAAATTCTATCCGCCCAAAACATGTAAACAATAATATTTTTATTCCCTTACTAAAGAAAAGTTTATTGCAGCGATTAATATTATTTAGGCTAAGGTGTTGGCTGATGCGCAGGAATCTTTTGAGCTGCCCAAAATGTGGTTTTCAGTTCGATATACTCTACGCTAGAGCTATTTCCTGTAAGGGATGCGATAGAATTCTATCCAACCTAAGCTGCGAATATATAAAATGTCCAAAATGTGGTTTCGAATTTCAAAGATAATCTACATCTTCTTTGTAACTAATCTATCCCTTAGAGCTTTTAGTTTCTCCTCAATCCTCTTAGCCTTTTCCTCAGCCTCCATGAATAATTCCTCTATTCTACCACTCTTCACAATATCAATAATTTTTTCAGCCTCTTTTGGCAAGTCCTCTATGGTTGACTGCAACACTTCATTAAAGTACTGATCTTCAGAAACTAGTTTTAACGCCTCCTCCGGGCAGAATTCTACACATTTTGGCTCGCCATTGCAAAGATCACACGCAATAACAACTCCCTTATATGGATCAAGCATCATTCCACCATAAGGGCATGCCTGCACACATAGGACACAACTATCACATTTACTCTCATCTATAAGCAGAATACCTCCTTTCTCAGACTGTTTAATTGCATCACGCGGGCAGGCCCTTACACATGGAGCATCCTCACAGAAGCGGCAGGTGACAGCAATATTAAACATCGGATTTAAGTGTATAACTCTTATCCTAGATTTTATCGGGTTCGGTTCCTTCTCCTTCTCTAAAGCGCATACAAACTCACATATGCTACAACCTATACACTTACTTGGATCAACAGATACAAATTTCCTTTCTATGGAGACTGGACTTTTAATCATGTTAATTCACCAGTCATATTATCTCTTTTCTTTAATTATTCCTTATTTTAGAGCAATTTAAACTTCTTACTATTTTTCCATTATCTTCCTTAAGTATTTTACTTTAAATCACCATAGAAGATTTTCGTCATATAAGCGTTTATCGTTCTTTCTGGAAGAAAACGCGTTAGCGTTTAAGAAGTATATAAGTTAGATCAAAACTAATATATGAAAATTTAAATTTTTTAGAACATTAGGTGGACAGTGCGGACAAAAATGAAATTGAAGAATATTGAGGCTGTATTATTTGACCTGTTTGACACGCTTCTTTTAATAGAAAAAACGGGTGAAGACATTGGCGAGAAATGTATGAGAAACGTGTATAATTTTCTGAGCAAGAGTGGGATAAACATATCTTATGAAGTTTTTAGGGAATCTTATTCTGAGGTACGAAAGCAAATTTATGAGAGGCCAGGAGCCGATCTTGAGGAACCGCACTTTTGCATTAGGATTTTTAAGACACTACAGAATCTAGGCTGTAACTATGACGTTAATAGCTCTCTTGTAAGGGGGGCTGCCGAAGCCTATATGGAGGAGTTCGCGCGCCATATTTATCTGGACGCCGAAGCAATTCCATTACTCCAGAAACTACGTAACAGCGGATATAAAACTGGCATAATATCAAACTTCTCTATCCCGGAGGGTGCTCGTAGATTAATTAATATGTATGGGCTTGGGCCCCTCCTTGATACAATCGTTATATCAGGCGAGGTTAATAGGCGCAAGCCGAGCCCAGAAATATTCATTCAAGCACTAACTAACCTAAAAGTAGATGCGCCCAAAGCGGTTTTCGTAGGAGACACATTAGATATAGACATAGAGGGAGCAAAAAAAGTTGGCATGAAAACAATCTTAATAAAACGGGAAGATGTGAAGAGAGATGTCGCAGAAAGCAAATCAGATTTTATAATAAACGGCTTAAAAGAAATATTAGAAATTCTCTAGGATAAAAATGACAAGGGAGAGATAACAATAAATTTTTGTGAGATTAAACCTAACTTAATTAATGGCCCCGGTAGCTTAGCGGTTATAGCAGCGGCCTCGTAAGCCGCGGGTCGCGGGTTCAAATCCCGCCCGGGGCTCCAAGAAAAATTCTGCTTTTCTAAAACTGGGCTTAAAATTAGTTTTTCTTGGAACGCAGAGATCTGCAGATTGGGGCTGTCTTGGAACTGCCCCCGTTAGGAGTATCATTCGAGTAGGTGTTTATCCCCATGCCGACGGCTTTAGCCTTCAGGAGTACCCATGTTACGAGCGTCTGAGCCGCTCTGGCGGAGATCTCAAAGCGAATAGTAAGCATTGAAACAGGGCGCCTAAGATATTGTAAAATTCCCATGGAAACAAATGGGCAAGCACTCCTTGTAGCTTCACTCGTTTGGGCAACAGCTAACTACTAGGTTTCTAATGTCTTCAGTGATGGGTGGATTCGCCGCTCAGAGATGGAAGCGCATATCAATTATTCAAATTAAGTAAGAATGTATTATTATTCTTCTTAAGATTAGAAGAATAAATATAGGATTTAAGTTCGCTTATAGAATTTAAGGTTACCTAGATGGGTATTAAGGAATTAGGAGGCTTGACATGTGATGCCAGCAAGGAGAACTGCGCTTGTTGGGGTTTTCGCATCTCTTCATGTAGTGCTGTATTTTATGTCGTTTGGTCTGTGGCGTAACTGGGCAATTTATCTCGAGCCCCTTGAGGGTATTATTCTCGGCCCTTGGGCTGGCTTTCTAGCAGCCTTGATAGGTAGCGTGATTGGTAGGATCATTAAGCCCATAGACTTCTGGATGTTTGGAGTAATCGCCGAACCACTTGGCGTTCTTACGGCTGGCTTTCTTGCTAGGGGTACTTGGAAACCCGTCCTAGCAATCTATGCCGTAATGCTCTCAGCCTATTTCATCCACCCACTAGGCCAGCAGCTTCCGCTATGGGCAATCCTAGATATACTACTCTCCCTCATCCTGATATATCCAGCGGCAAAAATTGGCAGAAGGCTTTTCACGGAAAATCCTAAAGACCAGATTATACCACTAACCCTTACATCGTTTATATCCACAGTAACGGATGCTCTAGTAAGGATCTTCCTTTTCATCCCAGCAGGTCTATATCTCCTCTTCGGCCTGACGGGCGAAGCAGTATACTTTATCTTCGTAGCTGGAGCTATTGATTCATACATAGAGGACATGCTGGTCGTCCTCATCTCCATCATAATTGGCACCCCACTACTCATAGCCCTAAAGAAAATTCCGGATCTTAGAATACTGCTAAATTAAACTTAGATGCAGAACAGACCGCTAATATGTACGCTGTTTTCAGTCAGTTAACCCGGGATTTTCGGCATCCAGATAATGAGTAACAAGCCCATTAATAAGATGAAAGGCTCCAGAAACCGGGGGTCAGGAGCCGCCCTGAGATCCAATAATCCTTTGCTTTTTAAGAAATAGTTTGAAAATGTGCTTCTTCTGGAGAGCAGGGAAGGAGTTAACCCTCTATTATCGCATGATTTGAGGAGAAGGCTAGGTTTACATAAAAGTGAATAATGCTCAAAGTTAAGCAAGTAAAAATGCTACTTTTCAGCATAAAGCATAAACCATAAATATGGTGATAGGCTATTTATTATCGCCAAATTAAAACTGCAGGTGGTGGGAGAATGAAAATAACAAAAATTGAAATTCAAAAGCTGTTTCTTCCTCCTCCAATGCCTCATAGAAGAGCCACAGAAGAACTTTTAATAAAAATCCACACTGATGAAGGAATAACGGGATTTTCGGAATGTAGTGGTGGCGGATTATATTCTGGAGAAACCCCGAATGCTCAAATGGCAGTTATTAAAGATCTTTTTGCTCCAGTCCTCATTGGTGAGGATCCATTTAACGTGGAAAAAATTATGACTATGATTGGCCCTATGCTTGGTCCTCGTAGCTTCTTGATGGTGAAAGGGGCAATTGAGTTTGCTCTATATGACATTATGGGAAAAGCGTTAAAAATGCCATGCTATAGGCTTCTTGGAGGAGCTTGGAGTAAAGAAATACCTTTAACTTGGGTTCTCGCTATGCCTGATCCAAAAGAGGCTGCAAAATTCGCTGTGAGTGCTTTAGAGGCGGGATACAAATCAATAAAAGTAAAAGTGGGAACAGCCTGGGGCTCAAAGGGGCCTGAGCAAGACTTAGAACGCTGTATAGCTGTTAGAGACGCTATTGGAAAAAGCACCCCAATGGGAATAGATTCCAATCAATCATTAGGTAACGTAGATGGAGCCTGCAAACTAATTTCAAGAATAAACAGCAAATGTGATATTGAATACGCTGAGCAACCATTACCCAGCTGGGATATTGCCGGGCTGGCTGCCCTAAGAAAAAGGTTAGAGGTGCCCATTTACGCAGATGAGTCAGCTTTTACCCTACAGGAGTTGCTTGCATGTATCAAAGCTGAGGCGGTTGATGGAATCCTAATAAAAGTGGAGCGAACAGGCTACTATATGGGTAAGCGTATAGTTGCCACAGCTGATGCGGCTGGCTTATCAGTGATTGTGGGAGGAATGAGCGGCCTAGGCCTACAATTGGCGCAGAATGCTCACTTTATCGCATCCACACGAAAACTATTTGAAGTTCCATGGGCCTTTGGTTGCGGCACAATATGCCAGCACTTCTTCAAATTCAGCACTGCGGATATACCGAAAGATTCAGATATTGCTGTACCGACACCGGAAATCGCAAAGGGCATCCTTAAAGTTCCTGAGGGGCCGGGCCTAGGTGTTGAACTAAATGAAAAGGTAGTCAAAAAATATGCTAAGGAACCACCTGAGGTAATAACAGAAGAAAACGTAAAGAAGCTAATGTAAAAATCGACACATCCTCATTTTTTATCATTTTATTTTATTTATATTACAGTTATTTTTATTTTTTGGGCCATAGTTTCCTTATATCGCCGATCAAGTTCTACGTTAAACTTAAATATTTTATGGAACCTTTAGCTCTACTGGGTGGTGTTGTGGAAATAACGAAAGTAGAGTGCATACCTATCACCGTCCCTTTTAAGAAGCCATCTGAGTGGCCCGTTTTACGGGTAAATAAATCTGAGGTGATCATTAAAATTTACACTGATGAGGGGATAGTGGGTGTTGGAGAAACTGGAGAGATTGCTCCTGGCTACCTAGGTGATGGCAGCCAAGACTCTATAATAGGGACAATTCACGATTATTTTGGACCCATGCTTCTCGGCAAAGATCCCCTCAATGTGGAGGCGCTTATGGCTAGGATTGACAGGATGGCGCGTGGGAACAACCAGGCGAAGGCTGTTATAGACTTTGCTCTATATGATATTATTGGAAAAGCATTGAAAGCGCCCATTTACCGCGTCATTGGTGGGCTCAGTTTAGAGAAAATTCCATTAAGCTATGTTTTAACCAAGAGATCTCCCGAAGAAAATGCGGAGGAAGCTGTTAAATATATAGAGGCGGGCTTTAAATCCGTTAAATTAAAGGTGGGTTGGCGTAAACCTGAAGAAGATATTGCGGTTGTTAAGGCGGTTAGAGACGCGTTAGGAAACGATGCAAGAATAATGATTGATGCGAACGGCGCTTGGGATTTTCATACAGCGCTCTCCATTTTAAAGAAGATGGAGAGATATGATCTAGTCTTTGCGGAGCAGCCAGTACCTTATTGGGATATTGAGGGTTTAAGGGCTCTAAGATTTAAGCAAGGCATTCCTATAGCTGCGGATGAAGCAGCTTTCGATATATGGGATCTGCTTAGAGTAATTAAGGCGGATGCTGCAGATGTGGTTTTCATAAAAGTTGTGCGGGTTGGGGGCATTCTTAAAGCTCAAAAGTGGGCCGCGATTGCAAAGGCGGCGGATTTACCTGTAATGTGTGGATGTATGGTCGGTGGCGGGATAGAAGCCGCCGCCCAGGCGCATTTTCTCGCATCTAACGAATGGATGGGAAAACTTGAGCATGAAAATCTTGGTCCACTAATCACCCACCAGGTCATGGAAACTGCGAATGTGAAAGACGATATTGTGAAGAACCCGCCTAGATATGAGAAAGGATATCTTTATCCACCTACTGATCCAGGTCTTGGGGTAGAACTGAATGAAGAAGTTATTAATCGCTTATTAACGCCTGGCAAAAAACCAGTAATAATTGAAAAAAAGAAATAGAAAGGTGAGAAAATATGATAATAACCCGAATGGAAATAATACCAATTGTTAGGTCCGTTAAGGGTGGCATCGGGCAGGGACGAATATCGCGCGCTCCTGCTCAAGTTCACCCCGCCATATTAATTAAGCTACATACTGATGAGGGCATTGTTGGATATGGTGAGCTTGGAGGGGGAAGCGCGACAATTGCTGCTCTTCAAGAACAATTCGCTCCGATATTGCTGGGAGAGGATCCCTTCAACATCGACAAGATAGTCCATAGAATAGAAAATGAACTTATATATGGATATGTAACAAATATCACCTACTCATTCATACAATCTGCCGTAGAAGTAGCCCTCTACGACATTGTAGGAAAGAAGCTGAACGTCCCTGTATACAACCTTCTGGGCGGCGCTCACGCGAAAAAGTTTCCAATGAGCTGGCCCATACACTTTGGAAGCGCTGAGGAAAATGCGAAGGAGGCAGCATTAGCCTACAGTTTCGGCTTCAAATGCTTTAAAGTTAAGGTTGGGATGGAAAGCTGGCCTCCCGGATCAAAAGATGAAGAACGCCTTAAAAAGATAAGAGAAACCATCGGCTATGATGCTGTTCTCACTTTAGATGCAAATGAACGGTGGTCTCCAAGCGAGGCCATAAAAATACTTAATAAGAGATTGGCAAAATATGAGATTGCGTATGTTGAACAACCAGTTCCTCAATGGGATATTGATGGTATGGCACGTGTAAGAAAAGAGTCTGAAATACTTGTGGCGGCTTGTGAGAGTGCTGTGACGATCCGAGATGTGGTTGAGATAATAAAGAAAGAAGCCGCGGACATAATTCACCTAAAAATAGCGCGCTCAGGAGGCTTTTATAGAAGCAAACAGATAATAGGAATGGCTGAGGCTGCCGGGCTTTCATGGACCTTAAGCTCAATGGCTGGTGGCGTCATAGAATGCGCAGTTAATACACACTTCGCAGCATCTACGATGAGGATACCTGAGCCTCCCTTCGCATATGAAATTGGTGGCAGCGTAAGTATGAACTTATTCCGTGAGCTGTTTGAAGGTAAAACTGATGTAAAAGTAGAGGATGTGGCGGAACCCATACCAAAAATAGAAAACGGCTACATATATGTTCCTGAGGGGCCGGGCCTAGGTGTTGAGGTCTCCGAGGACAAGATTAAGCGTTTTATGAGGGAAGGGAAACAGCCGATAATCATTGAGAAGAAATAGTCCCAACAATTTTTCCTTCCCGTTTTTTAATTTTTATAAGTCTTTTTGATAGAGAGATAAACAAGATTTAGCAAGTTAACCCTAAGTGTTGCTTTAAGGATGTATTTAAAGCGTAAGTTTTAAAAGCAGTTCTCAAAAAATAAATATTCGGTTATTAAAAAAGAAAGAGGGTTTATCATATGGAATATTGGAAGAAAATGGTAATTGTCCATGCAATAGCCACCTATACTGACGTCATGGACTTGGCTGTTATGGGATTAGTGATACCTTTAGTGATGCCTATCTGGAAAATCGGTCCAGCTGATATAGCGCTCTTATCAATGATAACATTGCCATTAATGATAATATTCTCATATGCCGCGGGCTTCTCTATGGATGCTATTGGAAGGAAAAAAGTGTGGATGCTTGGCAACCTCGTTTGCGGCATCGCCTGTCTCTTAAGTATTTTATCGCAAAATTGGCTTCAATTCTGTGCTTACCGCGCGGTTCAGCAGGCTTTCACCTCATGGGCAACGCAAGGCGTCTATACTATGCTTGCAGAAGAATCTCCTCCAGATAAACGATCCACTCTGACGGCGGTTGCCACAACTTTTCCAGGCTTAGTTGCGAGTTTAAGTATGGGTGGTATAGTATCACTAAAGGCGATATATCCATGGATCGACTGGTGGACATTAATGATATGGTTAGGCGTCTGGAACATTATAGCTACTGCTTTAGGGGCGGCTGTACTAAGGGAGCCCCCAATATGGTATGAGCGAAAGCAGCTTATAAAAGAAGGGAAATTGCCCAAGGAACGAAGGCTCGAACTTCATAAATTACTCTTCAAAAAAGAATATAGAGGACCCTACTGGACTGCGATGATAGTTGCAGTTATCTTTGGATTCCAAGCAGTATTCGCAGTTCCTAACACAGACTATGGTTCATGGTTCACGGTTGCAGTCCTCAAGTTTGACGCAGTGGTTATTGGCCAGATAACTATGGCGACAAGCTGGTTCGGCCTAATAATAAGGCACCTTGTAGGCTACACTGCTGATAAAATTGGCAGATTGAAAGCAGGACTGCTATATGGAACGTTAGCCACGATCATAACACAGGTAATGTGGCGTTTACCCTACTTCTTACCCGTTGGACCGAATCTGCCTTTAATCGTGGCATGGGTTATTTGCACTTACATTTTTGGCCACGCAGCAGCAACGGATCTTGGCTGGTTCATGATGATCGGTGAGAGCATTCCAACACAAGTAAGGGCGACAGGTATGGCTCTCCAGTGGGTTCTTAGACGCGTATTACTTCTAATATTCTCGCCAATGGTCGGCTTCCTAGCCGCTCAAATACAGCCACCAATCGAATTATTTGCCTTCTATCAACTAGCGTGGGGCATAATTGGATTAGCTATAATACTATTCGCTTTAAAGAGAGGATACGAGACAGTAGGCAAAAGACTCGAATAAATTTTCTTTTCCTTCTTATTTTTTAGTTAAAATTTATTTTATTATTGATGATGTTGGTCTGGCGCATCTACGCTTGGTTAAATTTATGTGCTGTTTAATGACAAAAGTTTTATATATAGTACTAAGTTATTTATCACTTCTAGGAGGGTATTAGGTGTTTTCCTCTAGCCATGATGATTCAAATATCACTTTTACAGCTGAGGATAACAAGAAATATCGGATAGAAGTTAAAGTGAATGGCAAAAAATATGTCTTATATGTTGAACCCTTCCTGACATTACAAGAGCTTCTGCGCGACATGTTGGGGATAACTTCTGTTAAAGATATGTGTACTGGGGAAGGTGCTTGTGGGTCGTGTACTGTTATAATGGATGGACGTCCAATCCTTTCATGTTTAACGTTGGCCGTCGACTGCGATGGAAAAGAAATAGAAACTGCCGAAGGCATAGCAGAGAAGGGGCATCCCTTGATTGATGCCTACGCCAAATATGATTGTGCACAATGCGGTTATTGCACGCCAGGCTTCATATGCACCGCAAAAGTGCTATTAGATAGAAACAGAAATCCAACAGAAGAAGAGATAAAGGAAGCGTTGGCCGGAAACCTATGTAGGTGCGGCACATACCCTGCGCATATTAAAGCAATAATGGAAGTAGCGGCAAGAATGGGGGGATAAGATGGCTTTTAAAATTGTTGGTAAGCGCGGCACAATCCGCTCTGACGCCTACAGAAAAGTTAAAGGTAGCGCCGTATACACCCGTGATGTTAAGTTGCCAGGCATGCTATATGCAAAGTTTTTAAAGTGCCCATACCCGCATGCCCGAATAAAACACATAAACGTGAGTAAGGCAAAATCCCATCCCGGAGTAGTTGCCGTCTTCACATATGAGGACGAAAAATATAAAGAATTTCTAAAAAATGAGATGTGGTTTGAGGGAGAATGGTATATCCAGCGGCTGCCGCTTGTTCCAAGGGGAGAATGCTTTGGGGCTGTTGTCGTCGCGGAAACTCTGCGGGCTGCGGAGGAAGCTCGTAGATTAATTGAGGTTGAGTATGAGGAACTTCCATTTATACTGGATCCGGAAAAAGCGCTGGAGCCTGACGCCCCAATACTTTATCCCCCAGAAATTAATCCAAAAGGAAACTTGGCTGGAGAGAAAGTAATCAGGCGAGGAGATGTCAACAAAGGGTTTGCGGAGGCTGATCTAATAGTTGAGGACAAGTTTGTTTGGCCAAAGCTCTATTATGCTGGGGCGGAGCCTGGCAGCTATGTATTTAGATGGAACGATGATGGCTCTTTAGACATATGGGCCCATACACAAGTCCCTGGTGGCTTCCGGCAAGCATTTGCCTCTTACTTTGGTTTGCCGATCTCTAAAGTTAATATAATGCGTACCGATCAGGGAGCAAGTTATGGCCAATATGTCTTTCACATGCCTTTAATAGGAGCTGCTTTGGCTAGGGACCTTAAAAGACCCGTCAAGCTCATATATGATAGATCTGAAGATATGTTCCAAGGAGGCGACGGATGCGTTTATTACGTGAAAATAGGGGTTAAAAAAGACGGCTTAATAACAGCTATACAAATGAGAAACATTGAAGATCTCGGCGAAAGGGGCGAGATAGGGATAAGAGGCCCAGGAGAATTTAGTTTTGAACCTTGGGAGTTCATTGAAAAAATGTTGATTTGTCCTAACTTGGACATAGTAACCTACTATGTCTTTACGAACAAGCATCCTGCTGGCGCCATGCGTTGTGAAAGAAATAGCGGGGCTTATATTTGGAACAAAATTTTAAGTTTACTTGAACTTGAGCTTAAAATGGATCCAACGGAAATTGCTCTTAAGAATATTGGTGATGTTACAGGCAACCTGAGAAAAGTTATTGAGGTGGGCAAAAAAGCTATAGGTTGGGACGAGAAGTGGCATCCTCCTGGTACAAAAAGATTACCTAATGGGAGAATGCATGGAATGGGCTTCTCAACAACTTATGAGTGGGGAGGCGCCTTTGGGGTTGGCGCGGTCACCTTAAACCTCAATACAGATGGTTCTGTTGATGTGCTTGGGCATGTTAGTGAGATTGGACAAGATGCCCATACCGCCTATACCTTTGTAGCTGCTGAAGAGCTGGGGATCCCCATTGAGAAAATTAGATTTGTAGATACAACATCATTCTTCATGGCATCGCCTGGCGGATCAGGAGGGCTTGCAACAAATCTGAGTATAGTAAGAAAAGCTGCAAGAAACCTCAAGAAGCAAATACTTGAGATTGCAGCCTCAGCCTTTGGTGTTGCAAGTCCTGAGGAACTTGATATAGCAGATGGTTATATTTATGTTAAGGTTAATCCAGAGGTTAGAAGACCAATCCCAGCCATTGTAAAAAGACAGCTGACCGCTTTTGAGATGGGCAGGGGCCCTGTATTGCATGAAGAAAGCTACGAGGACTTTAAATGCTGGCAGGCGCACTTCTGTGAGGTTGAGGTGGATCCTGAAACGGGGATGGTTGAAGTTATAAGAACCGTTAATGTTAATGATGTAGGTAAAGCAATAAGACCGGAAAGCGTGGAAGGGCAACTTTACGGTGGAACCGTAGTAGCTTTGGGAAGAAACATAACAGAAGAATCCGTTTACTGTCCAACAACAGGTGTTAGATTAAACGATAATCTTCTAGAATATAAGATTCCAACAATACTTGACTGCGGAACTATAGATGCCATCATTTACGAAAGTGGAGGCGGTCCAGGAGAATACGGAAATATAGGGGTCGGTGAAGCCACAGCTACTTGCTGCGTTGCCCTTTTCAACAATGCTGTTTGTAATGCACTAGGCGTTAAAATAAATGAGAACCCGGTTTCACCAATGAGAATCATCGAAGCGTTGAAAAAAGCAAAGTAAATTGTATTGATCTCTCCTTTTCATTATTTTCTTAATGTTTCCTCTATATATCGCAAAGTCTTTATAATAACCTTTAAAAGACTAAGTAAACATTATATACTTCTTCACGAAATGTGGAGAAATAATTGATTAAAGAGCAAAATAGTTTACAAGGTCTGGGTTTAAACAATGTTTAGCGCGTTGAAGAATAAAACCCTTTTGAAACTAGATATTACAATACTTGTTTTCAGCATCATAGGGTTTATGTCAGGGGCAGTAAGTATTCCTTATATTATTGAGTTAGGTGGTGGAGTTTATGAAGTTAATTTAATCACGATGATTCCATCAACGATTGGGCTGCTTCTTATGGTGCCATTTGGAGCTTTATCTGATAAATTTGGGAGGAAGCCTATGCTCATATATCCGATGCCGCTTCAGCTGGCATCTTTTTTAATTTACGCCTTTGCCACAAACCCTTATCAGCTAATCTTAGCCTCAATATTATCCGGTCTTTCCGGTCACGAATTTATGCCAGTTCTTTTATCGATGGTTGCAGATGTGGCCGAAAGAAAACAAGAAGCCCTCAGCGTCTTCTTCTTTATGTCTAGCATTGGGATGTTTCTAGGGCCCGCTCTAGGCAGTTTAATTCTGCTTTTACCTAATATGACCATTAGAAATCTTTACCAAATCTTATCCATCGTTCAATTTTTCTTTACAATATACATTATAGTAGCCATCAAAGAAACAAAACAAAAAGCAAACCGAGGCGAGAAAGCGTTTAGTTATAGGCTTTCATTCTCAAGTTTGCTTCGGCAGAGAAAATTTCTAGGCTTAATAATAGCATTGCTCATGTACTTTTTATATGAAAGTATACTTCTAACATATCTTCCAATGGTCTGCGTTGGTCTAAACTTTACGGATGCAGAGATTTCCTCAATATCAAGTTTTCGAAACTTGGCAACAATGCTTATGCGTTTTTCGATACCTTTAATTCTGCTGAAGATTTCCTCATTCCAGTTATTTGTCTTGGGGTTGTTGCTGGGAGGGATATCTGGTATAGCGCCCATAATTATGAATAATTATATTGAGAGCGTGGTAATAATGTTCGTTTCCGGTTTAAGTTATGGAATGGTTTTTACCTTAGCGTCGATTTTTACTGCAGAGTGGTCATCACCAGAGAATAGAGGAATGGCAAATAGTCTAGTTATGCTTACTCGAGGAGTCTCGTTTATAATTAGAATGATCACAGTGCCCATCGCAAATACTATGGGATTCAATATACTTTTTATTATAAGCGGTATAATATCATTCTCATCAATACTACCGATGGTAATATTAAGCCGAGAAATAAAGCAATAACCTAGAAAAACTTTTATAATAATTGGATAGAGTTTTAGTTAATGATGAAGATTACTTTAAGAATATACGGGCCTGAGGGTTCAAAATCAGTAAACTTGGAGATACCTGAAGGGGCTAAAGTAAAGGATATATTAGAAATTTCTGTGAAGAGCGGTCTTGTAGATCCTGCGATGATAGAAGAGCCATACTGGATAATGATTGGAAGAAAAATTGCTTTTCCCGAAGATGCGTTAAAAGAAGAGGATAATGAGATAACAGTTATGCGGTTTGCTTTCGGAGGATGAAAGACTCTTAAACTTCTTATATTCTGATCTTATTTTTATCTGATTTAACGCCAGAATAAGTTTTAAACTATTTAATATGTGCTCAGATCAATAGAAAAATTTTATATAATCTACATGGATCTTTATTCTATTGTTATGGAAATCCATGAGGGCTCAGAATGAAACCTTTAAGAAGATTTGATTACTTTAATGCCAAAACTGTTGAAGAAGCTTCTTCTATCTTGGCCAAATATAATGGTAAGGCTTGGCCTATGGCTGGAGGTACAGATCTACTAACAATCCTCAGGTTTCAACCGTTACCGGAAGATCGTTATCCTGAAGCATTAGTTAATCTTAAAACTATCACCCCTAGCCTTGAGTATATTAAGGAGGAGAAAGGCCTGCTTAAAATTGGGGCGCTGACTAGACTTGAGGACATAGCTAAGAATCCTCTAGTGAAAAGCAAATATCAGGCTCTTGCAGAAGCTAGTGGTAGGGCTGCTTCCCCTCATATCAGAGAAATGGGCACGATTGGAGGAAATATCTGCCAAGTTAACCGCTGCTGGTATTTCAGAAAAGAAGACAATAGATTCTATTGCTTGAGGAAGGGAAATGGCGGCAAAGCTTGGGCTCTTATGGGTGATAACCGATACCATTCGATCTTTGGGTGCGCTAAGATTCCAGACGCTGAACCATGTGTTAACGGATGCCCAAACAATATAAATATTCCTGCCTACTTGGAAAAAATTAGGAATGGCGACTTAATAGGTGCTGCTGAAACATTGCTTGAGTTTAACCCATTACCATCAGTGACGGGAAGAGTTTGTCCTCATCGTTGCGAAGAACAATGTAGTAGGAATGTTCTTGATGAACCAATAGCTATAAGATCTATTGAACGTTTTATAGGTGACTATATAATTGAAAACGCGGATACCTTCTTTAAGCCCCCAGAGCGGACAACAGGGAAAAATATAGCGATAGTTGGCTCTGGACCAGCTGGGCTTTCAGCCGCGTATTATCTTAGGAAACTTGGCCATAACGTAACAGTTTATGAAAAAGAAAGTGAGCCTGGAGGAGTCCTCCGGTACGGTATACCCCCCTTCAGGCTTCCTAAAAACGTTGTCCAGAAGATTGTTGAGATCTTCAAAAGATTTGGGGTTAACTTTAAACTAAACGTTGATGTTGGCAAAGACATAAGCCTTGAAGAAATTATTAGCAAATTTGACGCGGTCTTTCTTGCCACCGGGGCTTGGAAGGAAGGTGTAATGCGGGTTCCCGGCGAAGAGTTGATGATGAATGGTCTTGATTTTCTGAGAATGGTTAACGTGGGTATTAGAAAGGCGCCTGGAAAGAAGGTTGCGATTATAGGCGGTGGAAACGTTGCGATAGATGTTGCCCGGGTTCTCTTAAGGCTTGGAGCTGAACCCATTATACTTTACAGGCGCACTGAAAAAGAGATGCCAGCCTTAGCGGAGGAGGTTCAAAAAGCGAAGGAAGAGGGTGTAAAAATTGAATTCCTAGTTCAGCCGATAAAAGCTGAGAAAATCCAGGATAAAATACATTTAACGTGCGTTAGGATGAGGCTTGGGCCTCCAGATGAAAGCGGTAGACCCGCGCCTATACCCGTTGAGGACTCGGAACATACGGTTGAATACGATGCTGTGATAAAAGCTGTTGGAGAAGCACCTGACCTATTCTATGCCCCTGCAGAACTTTTAGACGAAAGGGGGAGACTAAAATGGGATTCATCAACATATCGTGTTAGTGGAAAAGTCTTCGCCGGAGGGGACATTGTTACGGGTCCCGCGACGGTTATAGAAGCTATAGCAGCTGGCAGAAAAGCAGCGGCTCAAATACATAAATATTTAACATCTGAGGAAGAAAGTCTCAAAAAAGACAAGCAACCCCTGCTTAAAAAAGTAAATGTTGAATGCTTGAAAAAGATGGGCAGAGTTGAGGTGCCCGAACTCTCCCCAACAGACAGAATTAACAGCTTAGACGTGGAGGATATACTTGGACTAAGCGAGCATGAAGTAAAAGAAGAAGTAACAAGATGTATCGACTGTGGATGTGTAATGGCTCACCCATCAGATGTGGCACCAGCATTAATAGTCCTAGATGCCAGAATAGTTACAAACAAAAGAATTATACCTGCAGAAAAATTCTTTAAGCTTGACAGCCTAAATACGACTGTACTAGATCCGGACGAAATAGTAACCGAGATACAGATACCCACGCCAAAAAATGGTACTAAAAGTAAGTTCATGAAGTTTGCGCTAAGAAGTTCCATAGACTTTCCAATAGTTAATTGTGCTGCCCTAATAAGAAGCAAAGAAGGAGTGGTGCAAGAAGCTAGAATATGCCTAAACGCGGTTGCTCCCATACCATGGCGGGCAACAAAAGCAGAAGAGTATCTAATGGGCAAACAAATAACTGAACAAACAATAGAAGAAGCGGCTGAGAAAGAGATCAAAGATGCAAACCCGTTACCGTACAACGCATATAAAGTTCAAATAGCTAAAGCATTAATAAAAAGAACAGTTCTTGCGTGTAAATAGTAGCCCTATCCCCCCTTTTTCTTAGCTTCTGTAAATTTCTTAAGTTTCTAATTAAAGAGCAGGAGAAAAAACCTTCAATTATAAAAATAAAAGAAAATATATTTGAGATTTGAGGGTCTCGGCCTATGCTAACCTCTTTCCTTTACTCTCCAGGCCCATTTTCTTTGCTGCAAACACTGCGGAAAGCCCTATTATAGACCCAATTACTGGGAATGTTGCGTACGCGATTTCAGGGGCTAATGCGACCGCCATATATCCTGCAGCTGTCAATTCTAGACTTACTAAAATCTGCTTGATTGCTTCCTTAAGGTTTTCAGCCGTAGCCCTTGCAGATGTAGGAACATTTTCTAAAAGGGGCAATCGGCCCGCATCTTCTACGCCCCAACCTTGAAAGTAAGCCATCCAGTTAGTGACGTAATAGAAAGCTATGACAGGCAGGATTTCTCCGACCCCGACAAATAGGTGGGTGCGCCACATCAGCTGGTTGAATATTAGACCTATAATGTTAAAGAGAATCAATGTGTTCAGTCTTCCAATTCGGTCAGAGACATGTCCTGAAATGAATCGTATCAGTATGTAGAAAAATGGACCAACCATCCCCATCAGGCCCATTATGCCGGGGCCAAACTTAAGAACAGTTCTCAAGTACCATGCCCCAAACTGGCCCGTGGCAGTTATTATGCTTGATGCGCTATACGAAATCCCTATTATTATCAATGGAATAAGCTTTATCCCCGTGCTTTTGATAAGACTTTTATATGAAATTTCTTCCTTAATTTCTGTTTTAACGCCCTCTTTTTCCTTTTGGAGCATTAGTTTCCTGCGTTCAACCCAGATGGGGGGTTCCCTTATCACGAACTGCATAAGCGCAACAATCACAAAGTTAAATATTACTAGAAAAGCCGCATACATTTTCCATGTTAAGCCAATAGCGGCCAATGAGAACAGAAAACTACCAAGTATCATTCCACCAATCTGAAAGGCTCCCATAAGAGATGAAATTGTTTGTCTTTTATCGGGAGGCGCCTCTTCCGCAATCGTTGTGAAGCTAGTTGTAAACTTAAAAATAAGTATATACAATATCCGGGCAAGATTATTAAGTTCGTCCTCCTTCATTCTTTTACTCGTTTGCACTCTGTTTTTTCATAGCGTTTTTCGCTTTTAGTATAAGACTTCGTTTTTCTTGCATGAACAGCTTGTCTTCTTGTAGTTGCTTATTCTACCGAAATTTTTAAAAGTTTTCCGATTAATAAAGTATAGGTGAAAAGGTATCTGCTAGAGGAGTATTTATGGTGGAATATTGGAAGAAAGCTGCGGCAATACGTGCTCTAGGCGGCTTCAGCGACACTATGGATTTATTTGTTGCAACCGCTACTTATCCGATGATCGGGAAATATTTTGGTTGGACGGTTGCTACTATCGGATATGTGCAGGGATTAACTAGGATAGGTACGATAGCGCATGCTCTTATAAGCGGGCCCCTCATAGATTTCGTTGGTCGTAAATGGATATGGACTTTCGCGAATCTAGGTACAGGGATTACCTGCTTTTTCCTCGTTTATACGGCGACCACACCCGAGGCATGGATTCTCATCGGCGCTTTCAGACTTCTGTTTACTTGGATGAGCGGCGCGGCCGGTATATTCCTGCAGGAGGAAGCCCCACCTGATAAACGGGCGTTTGTAAGCGCAGTTGCAGGCGTTTTAAGCACTGTCGGCGCGATGTCAGTGGGCATAGGCATGACTATATGCGGGATTATGGGCTGGGACTGGAGGGCATTATGGTTATTTAACGGTATTCAAAACATTTTTACAACAATTGTTAGCGCAATATGGCTTAAAGAGTCAACACTTTGGCTGCAACGTAAAAAGTTAATTGAAGAGGGAAAACTACCAAAATCAGAAAGGCTTCCGTTGAAAAAACTATTTAGTCCAGAGCTTAGAAAGATCGTTCTTATCTTCTGCTGGATGAACTTTTGGCTTGCGTTTGCGAGATCTCCCCACTGGTTCCGAACAACTTATCTAATGTACGATCTAAAAGTTGACGTAGCTACCGTAGGTAGCGTATTAACAGTCGCTGAAGGATGCTCTGCAATCACTAATATAATCTTTGGTCGTTTAGCAGATAAATGGGGCAGATTGCCCGTCTTACGCCTCACAGGCGGCTCCTTTATAGTTTCTATTCTAATGTGTTTCCTCACACACCTCATCGTTGGGCCTGCAGGGGCATTAACGATGATTTGGGTGAGCGCATGGTTTGTGCTCTACACGATCTTTAATGCTGCTTATGCTATTCCGGCAATGAATTGGATGATAGAGATGGTTCCAACTAGCTTAAGAGCCTCCATACAGACTCTTACATATCTCTTGTATTCGGTGGAGATAGTTCTTGCCACCTGGATTGGATTATTAGCGGGAACAATAGGCACAGGGCTTGCGGTCGCGATCTGCGGTAGCCTAGGAGTACTCTTCTACATATTGCCGCCATTAATCCTTAGAGTTGAAACAAAAGGAAAAGTACTTACAACAGATTAGATTTAAATAGATCCTTACCCTATTTTTTTATACTCTTTGGAGCGTATTTTTATGTCTGGTCAGAGGGAACAAGTTAGTATAGAAGCCACGAAAAAACTATGTAATTATGCTTTAGATCTACGGTTTGAGGATTTAGACGATAAAACAATTGAAGATACAAAGAACATAATTATTGACGTAATGGGCTGCATCATAGGTGGATCTTGCGTTCCAGACGTTATCGCTCTGGCAGATCTTGCTCATGAGTGGGGAGGAGCAAAAGAAGCTAGCATAATGGTTTATGACTATCAAGTACCAGTTCATGAGGCTGCCTTAGTAAACTGTGTTATGTGCCGCGCTTTCGATTTTGAACCTGTCGCTTTTATATTTGAAGGAAAACGGTATCCGCCCCACATTGCTGGCACCACTTGCCCTAGTGCCATCTCACTTGGAGAGTACGGAAAAATGAATGGAAAGGATCTTTTAACAAGTCTAGTGGTGGCTAACGACATCACTTGTAGAATAGTAGCTGCAACCACTCACCCTTGGCACATTAGTGCTGAAGCTCGTATGGGCCTGCTCGCGGCGGAGGGTCGCCGCCCACGTGGCGTTGGGATAGGATGGGGAACCGTTAACGCCCTGGGAGTTGCTGCCTCCGCGGCACGTGTATTCGGATTAAATTCTGACCAGCTGAGACATGCTTTTGGCATATCCCTTAATATGATGGCTGGTCCTGGCGGCGGCATAATGGAAGGATGCCCAGATTTTAAGCTCGGTCAGGGCTTATCGGCGCGTGCAGGGATAGTTGCGGTTCGAATGGCTAAGAGAGGGTGGACTGGACCAAAGGACCCATTAGCTCTCTTTTATGACGCTTTTTCGCCTTTTGGATTAGATCACCCAGAAAACCTAACAAAAGATTTGGGCAAAAAGTTTTACTATGAAACAATTTTCAAGCCATACCCAGGCGGGAGACCAACTCATAAACCGATAGAAGCAGCTTTAGCGATTGTTAAAAAGCATGAGTTTAAGGCTGAGGATATTGAGGAGGTAATCTTATTGATATCCTCAGCAGACAAATATGGACACTACTGGAAGCCGTTTGAGATCAGAGATTATCCTATGTGTGACGCCCTATTTAGTTATAAATATGCTACGGCCACAGCCCTATTAAGAAAACGTGTTACACCAGAAAACTTCATGGAAGAAGCTATACGTGATCCAAGAGTTAAAGATTTAATTAGAAAAATAAAGCTTGGTGACTCACCCAAAGAAAAAGGCGTTGAACTAACAGTGAAATTAAAGGATGGGCGTGAATTCTACGAGTATGTTGGAGACGCAAAAGGCGATCCACCAAATCTTATGACGAGAGAGGATCTTATTGATAAATTCATGATGCAGGTGGAGTTCTCCAAGAAAATTAGTAAAGAGAATGCGAAGAAATTGATTGATTTAATACTACATATCGAAGATGTCGATGATATAAGGAAACTTGTTAAACTGGCGTGTGCATAGTGAATTCTTCAGTTTACTCTTGGGGTGCTTGTATGATCGATAAATCTGGAGGAAACAATCCTTCACAATCCACCACAGAAGCCAAGCTGCCTAGAAAGATAAAGATTTTTGTGAATGGGGAGTTATTTGAATTCATTGTTGGAGATGAAATTAAGCCAAATACGACTTTGTGGGAGCTACTTCGGGAGAAAATAGGATACATGTCTGTAAAGGATATGTGTTTGGGCAATGGAGCTTGCGGCTCATGCGCGGTGATTCTGAATGGTAGGCCAGTGCTCTCATGCTTAACTCTCGCAATAGACTGTGATAGCGGTTCTATAGAGACGGCTGAAGGTATAGCTAAAATGGGTCATCCCATTATAGAGGCTTGGGCAAAACATTATGCCTTCCAATGTGGTTATTGTACACCTGGGGCCGTCGTGACCGCTAAAGCTCTTCTGGATAGAAATAAGAATCCCACGGATGAAGAAATAATTGAAGCCATGAGCGGTAATATATGTAGGTGTGCCACATACCCAAGGTGGCTACCAGCTGTTAGAGAAGCGGCTGAAAAATATCGAGGGTGAGAAATATTATGGAAGAACGTATAATAAGTAAGCCCTTACCAGAATATCCTCCCTACTTTACATATACACAAATCAGTTTTCCAGGAGATCCACAGTTCACTTTTATTGGTAAACCTGGCATTCCAAAGGATGGTTTAATAAAAGCCAGTGGAACCGCGCAATTTACAAGTGATGTAAAGATTCCCGGCATGCTTTATGCTCTATATTATACGTCGCCGTTTGCTCATGCAAAAATGAAGAGTATAGATGTGAGTGAAGCTTGGAAGGTTCCAGGTGTAATTGACATACTTGTTCATGGAGACCCTGATCTTGTATGGGAGGGTCATCCAGAGGGAAAAGGAGCACCTCCTGGAGCGGATATTAAAAGCACTCCTTGGGCTTTTATCCTGCCTTCCGAAGCCGTTTGGGAAGGCCAGCCTGTTGCTGTTGCAGTTTGTGCAAGAAGTGTTGAAGCATGTTATGAAGCCCTCAAGAAAGTAAAAATAGAATGGGAAGAGCTACCGTTCGTTATAGATGTGGAAGAGGCCATAAAACCGGACGCTCCTATAGCCAGACTTTACTTAGGCCAAAATGATAATATTAACCGTGCGGTTCCAAAATGGCAGTCATATATATCTATTGGTGACATTAAGAAAGGCTTTAGCGAGAGTGACAGAATTATCGAATTTGAAGTTCACTGCCCACCACACACATTGGGTGGCACAGAGGCAGTAAATGTCGTGGCATGGTATCGTGAAGACGGTTGCCTAGAGATATGGCCCCACCAGAAACAGCCAATCATTAGGATTCCATCAGCGATGCGGCAATGGGCATCATTCCTTTCAGGTATACCCATAGAAAAAGTGAGGATTCACGATATGTACATAGGCGCCTGTTTTGGCGGCGCTATTAACCCCCAGGGGACATGCTTTCTGCCCGTAGCTCTGGCCATAATTTTTGCCAAAAGAAATAAGGGCAAACCCATTATGGTGCTATCTCCATGGACTAATTTTTCTAGTTATGTAGGCGAAGAGACAGGTCATTTCAAGTTTAAAGTAGGCTTTAAAAACGATGGAACAATAACAGCAGTACACGTTTATGGCACATTTGCCTGGCCAGCTGTCTTCGTTCTATTCCCAGGTTTCCCAAAGATGATAGAGGCAACAAGTATTAAAAATATTATTCATGAGGGCGTGTTTGCATACACTAATACCCCGGCTGCGCAGTGTTATAGGCACGGTACGGGCGCGGCTATACCATTTCAGGAAGTGTTTAGTAGAGTTGCAGCTGAGCTTGGAATGGATCCCACAGAGGTTGCGCTTAAGAACGATGGTTGTCATGGGCATCCAATGCATCCAGAAATGGATGAAATAAAAAAGAAGCTAGGTTTTCCGGTCAGGGACAGCCTTAAAGAATGTATTGAGGTGGGCAAAAAAGCTATAGGTTGGGACGAGAAGTGGCATCCGCCAGGAACTAAGAGGCTTCCTAACGGAAACTATCATGGCCTTGGTTTTGCATGGCTCTTGACTTGGTCAAACAGACCTGGAAGAAGAACCATGCAAGGCGCGAGGCTTACTTTTGCGCTTGACGGTAAGGTTCATGTTTTTGGCAGTCGTGCATGCATGGGAAGTGGTGACGAGGATCTTACGTACCGTCAAATAATTGCGGAGGAAAGTGGTCTTCGCATTGAGGATATAGTTCTTGAAATGCAAGAGTATCATGAATCTCAGTTGTTTGAGCCTGGTGGTAGCGCAGGTCTGATCGGAAATTCCTATATACTGAAGGAGCTTGGCATGAAAACTAAGAGAAAAATCCTGGAAGTTGCTGCAGAACACTTTAATAAGAAGCCTGAGGAGCTGGATATTAAAGATTCGATGGTGTTCATAAAGGCGGCGCCAGAAAACAATATAAGTGTGATGGGGCTCATTGCAAAATATCAGTCAAAGTTTATGGAAGGAGTTTTTGCGGATGGCACCAGCTTATACAGGGACATACCGGCCTACGAGTGGGGGAGACAAGTAGCTTTTATGGAGGTAGAAGTGGATCCTGAGACAGGAGAAATATATGTTAAAAAGCTTGTTATTGTTCATGATGCTGGAAAGGTCATAAACCCAAATGGTTATGCTGGCCAACTTTACGGAGGCAGTTACATGGGGCTTGAAAAAGCGTGGCTTGACGAAATCGTATATGACCCATTAACGGGTGTAAAGCTAAACGACAACTACGTAACATACCCTGCTTTAACAATGGCAGAAATCGTTCCAATGGACTGCATCTCAGTTGAATCTCGTTTAGGTTATGGGGCATACGGAAACTTTGGAGTTGGTGAGAACACAGGTGTCCTTGTACGCACAGTCCTGAGGGATGCTGTCTACAATGCTATTGGAAAATGGATAAACGAAGACCCGATAACGCCTGAAAAAATATTAAAAGCTCTGGGAAAAATCTAGATAAAACTCTTTTCTTTTCACTTTTTAAAATAAGTAAAGTTAAAAATCAAGTGTATTATTTGGTTTAGGGAATTTGGTAAGACAGTATATAATTGCGTACCTCTTCTTCTCTTTCTCTCTCATCTTCGAGGAAGAGTAAAGCTCCCTGTTCCAGAAGCGTTTTCTGGAGCAGCTTAACATCAAGTTTCTTTGGCGAAACACCAAGCCTAGACGAGAGAGCTGCGGCTGTGCCAGCAGCTTCTCCCAGTATTAGACAGACGCCTTCACAGCGGAAAACGAAGCGAAAACCATGCCCAAGGATCGCATCGTCGACTGATACGCATCTACCAGCCACTATTATATTGTCAATATTCTTAGGAAGTAAAATTCTATAGGGGATGTCGAATGGCCTTTTGATAACGAAGCCAGCACCACTTTTGCCTATAACGTCTGGGAATTGCTTTGCTTCTATTGCATCTTGCTCTGTGAGTATATATTCACCTATTATCCGCCTACTTTCCCTTGTAGGAAGCGTCGGGGCCTCTATTATTATATAAGCATTTTCAAAACCAGGAATACGTTCTCTCAAAAACTCGATGAAGATTTTATTCATTTTTCTCATCCAGAAGATCGCTTTACTTGTTTCTACAGGGTCTGCTTGATTAAACCAGCATTCGAATAGGCCGCCAATTGCTTGGTCGTATCGCATTTTTCCATGTCTCCATAAGCTTAAGCTAAACCATGGAAATGGGTATATAAGCTTAGGCGAACCATACCATGAGGGAACCCTTCCCTCTTTTACATATTTCATCCATTCTATGAGAATCTTCCTCGTATCTGGCAACCACGTAGGTTCAACAACCCCAAAAGTGCCCTCTTTTATTCGCTTTTCCACTTCCTCCCAAGTTCTTTTAATTGGACGAGCAGGGTGGTGTCCCGTTGTCTCCCAATTAAAGTGCGCGCCATACCCAAATAAGCGCGTCCTATCCCTCTCAAGATTCTCTAATTCCTCCTTTGAAGGTGGAGTTTTAAGAAAGTCAATAAGTTTAAAGGTGTCTATGCCCCCAAGCATAGCCCATAAACCGCCGCCATAAGTTCGACCATCCTTTTTTCTACCAAACACGTAGGGTGCGCCAGCAGCTACAGCTATATCGGCATCACCAGAGCAGTCAACCACAACATCGGCTAAGACAATATGCGCACCCGATTTATTTGCGAAGGCAACTCCCTTTACCACGTTATCCTCAATGACGGCATCAAATGCTATAGTGTTATATAGAACTTCTACATTACTTTCCTCCATCATCTCTTCCAGAAGCTGAGCTAGAATCACAGGATCCATCTGGTGGGTCATTGCTGTCCCAATGGGTTCTCCTTTTTCATCAGGAGGCTGCGTACCACCCTCCTCAGCAAGTCTTCTAAAAATTTCAAGGCCGATTCCCCTAGTTAAAAGGGGGTTCC
>JAWBXL010000018.1:0-26442 GCA_038867895.1 Bathyarchaeia archaeon
TAGGAATGCAGTGCCGGCAGACTCAATATAGCTGCCGGCGCATCCATTACCTTCTAGGAATGAGACGTAATCCAGGAGCATATTGTATAGGTCGCCCTCACTCATGGCGATAAGCTGCTTAGGCGACGCGTTAAAGTGCTCGCAGAACGAGCCGAGCCTACGAAGATAAACGTCAGCAGTAACCCTGGAGCCACGGGCAACATTATCATACCAGCGCCTAACATCAACATCCACAAGCAAATAACCATACCTAGCCCGACCAGCCACCAAAATAAAACAATAAAAAAGAGGTTATATTTAAGAGACCCGAACCCAAAAAGTGGCGGGCCCGCCGGGATTTGAACCCGGGATCTCCGGCTCTCTTTGGCTTCCCTATATGTTTCAGAGAGTTAACCTTAGAAGGCCGACGCGTTATCCATGCTACGCCTCCCGAACCAGGATTTAAGCCTGATTTCACGGGCCCCGTCCTCATCCCAGCGGCCCATTTATTTTGTTGTTATAGTAAAATTTAAACTTTAATCTTTAAGTAGCATATTTTTTCCATATATGTTTATGTATTGGAGAAGGTTTTAAATTCAAGTTATCCTCTGTCTTAGTGGGTGTCGCAATGTGCATACTTGGCAAAGATAGGCTGCTGGAGTTAATAGAGAAGTATAAGTGCATTTATCCATTCGACTCTAACCTTCTTGACGGCGATGGCTATATCCTAACTGTTAAAGAAGATGTTATACTGCAATATCTTGAACACAAAAATCTCATATCAAATGAAATCGTATTTACTCCACCAAACGTTGTTGCACATTTAACAGCAAAGAGTAAATACGGTAGAATGGGCTTATCTTTCCTTAATGCGGCTAAAGTTCATAGCGGTTTTGTTGGGAGACTGGCTTTAGAAGTGGTTAATTTAAGTAACGATAGGACCCCAATAACAATTAAACGTGGGGATCCATTTATGCACATAGAATTTATAACTAGAATGGGTGCCCCCTCCCCCTATATAGGCGAATATCAATTCCAATACATGACTGATGAAGAGATAAAACTGTATATTCCAGTTCTAAAAAGCGTCTTCAAAAATTACGATGAATTAGCCAAGATATGGTTCAAGAATAAACCGTTAATCTTCAAGTAAATTTAATTCTCATTGATATGGTTCTTTCTTGAGGTTAACCTATACCTTTATATCAAGGTTTAAATATTTTGATGAAAAATTTAGTGTTAGGGTTCAGGGAATAGAATATGAAGGCGCGAAATTACAGAGAAGTTAAAGGTATGGCATACACTAGGATAGAGTATGTTAACAGTATCCCGCAGCCAAAAATAACTAAGTATACTTTAGGGAAACCTTCAGAGACATATACTTATCAAGTTTCACTTGTAGCGAATGAGCGGGTTCAAATTAGGCATAACGCTCTTGAAGCGGCGCGCATTGCAACCAACAGATACTTGCAGAAGATGTTGGGTGAAAAGTTCTTTATGCGAGTTATGCCTATCCCGCATGTTATTTTAAGAGAGAACAAAATGATATTTGGCGCAAAGGCTGAAAGGCTCCAGAAAGGTATGCGTAGGGCTTTTGGTAAGCCAGTTAGTAGAGCAGCTCGGGTTGAACCGAACCAAGAGATAATAGTCGTTAGGGTGGATGAAAGCGGTTTAGAAATCGCAAAAGAGGCTCTTAGAAGGGCAGCTGCAAAGCTTCCAGCTATATGTAGAATAGTTATTGAAAAGATTTCTAATCAGCAAGTAAATACTCAGAGCGATAGATGATGCGAGAGGATGGGAAGTGACCGAAAAAAGAAGGAAATATGTGTTATGGTTTGATGAAATAGGCATTGAAGATGTACCACTCGTTGGCGGCAAAAGCGCGAGCTTAGGTGAAATGAGCAGAAAAGTTGGCGTTCCGGTTCCTTACGGTTTTGCGATAACCGCTGAAGCATATAGGTATTATATAAGGGCTAATGGTCTCAATGAGAAAATAGCCGGGGCTCTTAAAGAATTAAATGATCTAAATGACGCTGAGACCCTTCGGAGAGTCGGCGCAACGATAAGGGAAATGATAGCATCTGCCAACATGCCAAAGGATCTAGAAGAGGAAATAATAAGTGCTTACGACGAACTCTCTAGAAGAATTAATGAAAAGGATCCTCCCGTCGCTATTCGCAGCTCAGCTACAGCTGAGGATTTACCGGACGCTAGTTTCGCTGGCCAGCAGGAGACATATCTTAATGTTCAAGGGGCTAGAGAGGTTATCGAGAAAATAAAGCTCTGCTACGCGAGCTTATTCACAGATAGAGCAATATTTTATAGAGCTCAGAAAGGCTTCGATCACATGGCTGTAGCGTTAAGCGTGGTCGTCCAGCTAATGGTTTTCAGCAAGGCTAGCGGCGTCATATTTACGCTTGATGTTGCTACTGGTGATAAGAATGTTATCCTAATAGAAGCTGGTTACGGACTAGGCGAGTACATTGTTCAGGGAAAAATAACACCAGATGAGTATTATGTTAGGAAGGCGAACATAGAGATTTTGAAGAAGGTTATTCCAAGAAAAACTATTCAGCTAGTGAGAAAACCAGCTGGTGGAACTGAGGAGAAACCTGTTCCACCAGAGCTTCAGGATAAGCAGGTTCTTACTGATGAACAGATTAAGGGGCTAGCTAAATACGCTATAATGATTGAGCAACACTATGGTAAACCGATGGATATTGAGTGGGCCCTAGACGAGAGGACAAATAAAATATTTATACTCCAGGCCAGACCGGAAACAGTCTGGTCTCTTAAAGAGATGAAGATGAATAAGATTAAAGGGAGACCAACCATTGTAAAAGAGCAGAAAATATTGGTTCATGGTCTTCCAGCCTCGCCTGGCATAGCTACTGGCAAGGTTCATATTATCAGATCAATTAACGATCTCAGCGATTTCAAGAAGGGCGAAATACTTGTTACAGAGATGACTGCACCGGACTGGGTTCCGGCGATGCGTAAAGCATCTGCGATTATAACGAATTCTGGAGGAATGACATGTCATGCAGCAATAGTTTCGAGGGAGCTCGGGATACCATGCATCGTTGGAACAGCCTCAAAAGGGACGCCAGCGACGGAGAATCTTAAAGATGGAATGATCGTAACTGTGGATGCAAATCTGGGCATAGTATATGAGGGCGTTATTGAGGACTATTTTATTGGGGAGACTAGGCTCAGGGAGAAGACTGCAGCTCCATTAACAAGTACCCCCGCTGCTGAACCGTGTATTATTACTGGGACTAAGGTTTACGTGAACCTTGGGGAACCTGAGCTTGCAGAAAAGGTCTCAGCTTTACCGGCCGATGGAGTTGGTCTTCTAAGGCAGGAGTTTATCTGGTCTAGTGAGATAGGAGAGCACCCGCTCTATATGATTGAGACTGGTAGGGCTGAAGAATTTGTTAATAAACTTGCTGATGCGATCCGCCGCGTTTGTGCTGCCTTTCACCCAAGGCCCGTTATAATGCGCTTTAGCGACTTTAAATCTACGGAGTATAGGAGACTTAAGGGTGGAGAGAAGTACGAGCCCGTTGAGACATCAGCTCTCTTCGGATGGAGGGGAGCCTCAAGATACTATGATCCAAAATATATTATGGCATTTAGACTTGAGGTTAAAGCCGTTAAAAAGGTTAGGGAGGAGTATGGTTTTAAGAACCTTTGGGTGATGATACCATTCTGCAGGCGGGTTGACGAAATAGATAAAATAATAAAGATAATGGAGGAGGAAGGTTTGAAAAGGGGCCCAGACTTCAAGGTCTGGTTAATGGCTGAATTGCCAAGCAACATCCTGCTCGCGGACAAATTCAATAAATATATTGATGGTTATAGCATCGGTAGCAATGATTTAACTATGACAATTTTAGGCTGCGATAGAGATAATGAAACTATTGCACACCTGTTTGATGAGAGGGATTTAGCTATTAAACGCGCAATTAGATTGCTAATTAAACTTGCCCATAAGGATGAAAAGACCGTGAGTATATGTGGTCAGGCTCCAAGCGTCTATCCAGATTTCGTGGAGTTTCTGATTAGATGTGGAATAGATAGCATATCAGTTAACCCGGATGCCGTTATACAAACAAGGAAACTTATAGCCTCGATAGAACAGCGCATACTACTTGAAAAAGCAATCGGCATGGGCATTAAGGAGGACCCGGATTTAGACATACCACTTAACAACGAAAATAATACTATGTTATAATTTGTTGTAATCTCATATTATAATTCAAGTTAAAGGTTATATTTCATCAAGAATTATTTCTTATGATAAATTTGTCATGGCCATTCGATCTAGAAGAGGAGAGAATTAAAGATGAAATTACTAGGCGGGGTGCTCTTAGGGTTTTAGTGCAGTTGCCTGAGGGTCTTAGGTCTAGAGCTCTCAAAATAGCATCACTCGTAGAGGAGACCAATGCATTAGCAATAGTCTCTGCGGATCCCTGCTACGGTGCGTGCGACTTAGCTCTAGATGAAGCCAAAGCATTATCGGCCGACTTACTGATACATTTCGGTCACTCTGAGACAGAACATTTTAAGCAACGGAGTAATATACCAATAATTTACGTTGAAGCCAAAGCGTTGGTTGATGTTAGGAGGGTGGTTGAGGAATCTTTAAAACATCTTAAAGGCTGGGAGAGAATTGGACTGGCGACAACAGTTCAGCATGTCAATTCTATAGATGGAGCCAAAGAAATTCTTGAGAATGCTGGCAAGAAAGTATATATTGGAAATGAACCAGGCTTAAAATATCCAGGTCAGGTTTTAGGCTGCGATTACAGAAACTGTAGATCAATATCCAGTATGGTGGATGCTTTCCTCTTCATTGGATCCGGACTATTTCATGCAACTGGAGTTTTTCTAGCAACACTAAAGCCCACCATTATAGCTGATCCATTCTCTGAGAAGATTGAAAGGGTAGATGATATTGCTAAACTTATAATAAATAGACGATGGACGGAGATATGCGAGGCTTCAAGCGCCGAAAAATGGGGGGTAATAATTGGACTCAAAACTGGCCAACAAAATTTCGAAACAGCCATAAAACTAAAAAGGGATCTTGAGGATTGCGGTAAAAAGGCTGTTTTATTATCTATGAGGGAAATAACACCTGAAATTCTAAGGGATTTTGTTGACATTGAAGCCTACGCGAACACAACCTGCCCAAGAATCTCCTTCTATGAGACAAAAATATTCCCAAAACCTATTCTAACCCCCAGAGAAGTTTATGTTGCCCTTGGGAAAATAAGGTGGGAAGAATATTTGTGGTCAGGGCTCCTATAAACAGTATTAGTCCGAGGCTGATGAAGATTTGCTAAGAAGAAAACACATTGCAATTCTTCTTTCACAGCTGGAACCCATTCCGAATCCGAAACTTAAATGGGAAAGCTATACTCTTGACTCTGAAAGCGCGGCTACAATAGTTTATATTGCAGCACATGAACACAATAATATATATAGAAAAAAGGTTATTGATCTTGGCTGCGGCTCCGGGATACTTGCGATAGCTGCTTCGTTATTTGGTGCAGAATGGGTTGTTGGAGTCGATATTGATAAAGAAGCCATAAAAGTCGCTGTCAAAAATGCCAGCAGGGTTGGCGCTCAAGTCGATTTTATTAATGGAGATATAGATTGCATAAATGGGCATTTTGAAACAACATTAATGAATCCACCCTTTGGAAGCTGGCATAAGGGCGCGGACATAAACTTCCTAAAAAAAGCCCTAGAAATATCAGATATAGTATATTCATTACATAAAAGAAGCCCCTCCGCGAGAGATTTCCTAAGCAAAATTATTCCCAAGCTAGGCGGCATCATAGACAGCATTTACGAGATGGATGTAGTTATAAGAAAGACTTTTAACTTCCACAAGAAGAGATATTATAATGTTAAAGCAGACCTTTATAGGATTATCAGCGTCAATTACAAAGCTAGTAATATGGGGCAAAGCTAATATTTTATAGGTTATTTTTAAGAATTGAAAAGATGGTTGGATCGCCGGGCTATGTCAAAGGAAAAGAGAAGCGGTCGCTTTGTCGTACCTGGAGATAAGATAGGCGTGATAGAAGAATTTATACCAGGATATGGAACTTATGTTGTAGACGGCGTCATATACGCAAGTAATACTGGTTTCCTTTTAATCGATCCAAAAAGCAGGATAGCTTCGATTCAACCAGCATCCCGCAAAATATGCGCGCCAAAGGTTGGAAATATCGTTGTAGGTTACGTATGGAACATTCAAACTACCATGGCTCTTATACGAATAATCAAAATTGAAAAGAACTTTCTTTCAGGCTTCTTTACGGGGATCTTACATATTTCAGAGGTTGACGTAAAGTTTACTAAAGATATATTAGATGCGCTTAAGCCAGGTGATATAATGCGCGCAAAGGTTATAAGTGAGACCAATAAAGCATATTTTTTATCTACAAAAGGGGGAAATTTAGGTATAATACTGGCGCTGTGCTCTAAATGCGGTGGTACGTTAAGGTTAAAAACTAGAAAAGATAAAAAACTGTACTGTGAGGAGTGTGGAAATATAGAGACAAGAAAGATCGCTTCAGATTATGGCTCTAGTAATCTTTAAATGCAATTGTGGTGATTAAAATGCAATTGAAGGTGTTAGAAAGAAAACAAAATGAGATTATGGTTGAAATTGATGGAGAAGGGCACACGCTATGTAACCTTCTTGAATCGGTTCTACTTGAAGATAATGAAGTTGAGGTTGCAGGTTATACAATTCCTCATCCATTAGTAGGCAAGCCGATTCTGAGAGTACGGACGAAAGGTAATAAAGAACCAAAAGAGGCATTAAGGGAGGCACTTATAAAGATCATTGAAAGAGGAAGGGATCTTAGAAAAGAGTTTGAGAGAACTTTCAAAGAATATTATGAGACGGGTTCAGGTTAAAATACCCTTAATTCTTTCTAAAACCACCTTTAGCAACATATTAATATTATCTGTTAAGTCGCCTTTGCATGCCAATATATCAATGGTTTCTTTGATGGATATTACGCCTGAAAGCCAGCCGTAAACTATTAATGCTTCAGCAGCATCTGCCTGCCCGTGTCTATCCATTCTATGCGGAAGCATTTTCCTCATACCAGACTTTTGTATAGCTGAAAAGAGAATAGAACTATCTAGTTTTCGTCCAACTGGTCTACCAGAATTTTTTGATAACGCCAATGAATAGATGAAGTTCACATATGCATCACCAAGAGAAGCCAAGTTCTTATCATTTAGCACCTCTTCAACCCTTGAATATTTATGTATAAAAGGAAAATATTCGCTTAAACCCACATCAGCCAATCGTGTCACCTAATATTTCTCTTAACATATATTAGAGAGTCAATATATTTATTTTGGGTTGATGAAAAAGACTATTATTTTGAAGGTTGATAGAGATAACCCTGATCTAGAAAAGATTAGACTGGCAGCCGACATTATACGTAAGGGTGGATTAGTCGCTTTCCCCACAGAGACGGTATATGGTTTGGGGGCAGATGCTCTAAACCCTGATGCCGTCAAAGAAATATATATTGCCAAAATGAGGCCGCTGGATAACCCGATAATAATTCATATTACCAAGAAAGAAGATGTCTATAAACTTGCTGTCCACGTTCCAGAGAGAGTGGAAAATCTCATAGAAGTCTTTTGGCCTGGTCCACTAACACTTGTTCTCAAAGCCTCAGATATTGTCCCAAAAGTAACGACTGGCGGATTAGACACTGTCGCTATAAGGATGCCTAAGCATAAGGTTGCCCTAGCCTTAATAAGAGAGGCGGAAAGACCAATAGCCGCTCCAAGCGCTAACCTTGCTGGCAAACCAAGCCCAACATTAGCCGAGCATGTCATTCAAGATCTCTACGGGAGGATAGATGCTATAATTGATGCGGGACAAACAAATATAGGAATTGAATCAACAGTTCTAGACCTAACATGTAATCCACCGCAGATACTTAGGCCTGGCGGGGTTACATACGAGGATCTTAGGGCAGTTTTAGGTGAGGTTAGTATACACCCAGCCGCAATAGCTAAAGGTGAAATCCAAGTTGAGCACGCCCGCTCTCCCGGGATAAAGTATAGGCATTATGCGCCTAAGGCTGAAATGCTTGTTGTTGAAGGTGAATTAAGATCAGTTATTAGAAAGATCAAGGAACTGGCCGAGCATTATAACGAGTCTGGAAAGAAGGTTGGTATACTTGCTACAGATGAGAGCTTTGAGGAGTATAATCTGGGGATAGTAAAGTCTATTGGAAGCAGGAAGAATTTATCTTTTGTGGCTAAAAACCTGTTTAAGCTTCTTAGGGAGCTTGATGAAGAGGGCGTAGATTTGATTATTGCAGAGGGCATTCCACAAGAGAATTTAGGTCTAGCAATAATGAATAGGCTTAGAAAGGCTGCTGGCTACAATATAATTAGAGTCTGATGGAAGCAGCTTACACTATTCTTCTTCCGCATCAGTTATGCCCTTCTCAGATATCATGAAGCACGCTTCTCTCTCAGGTAAATATGGACTATCAATTACCCTGGCTATTCTAATTCCTTTATTTCCCTTTCTCAAATATATCCTATGTGTACATGCATGAGCCATTACATGCCCACCGGCTGGTCTTGTAGGATCGCCGAAGAAGGCTGCTGGATTAGCCTGAACTTGATTAGTTATAACAACAGCTAAGTTATATGCTTCAGCCAGTCTAAGCAGTTTATGGAGATATTGATTTAGCTTTTGTTGTCTTTCTGAAAGTGTTTCACGCCCAATATATTCTCCCCTAAAGTGACTTATCATACTATCAACAACTACAAGCTTTATATTATGCTCTGGGCATAACGTGAACAGTCTATCTATAAGTAGGCATTGATGACTGCTATTATATGCTCTCGCAACAAAAATATTGTTAGCGGCTTCACGTGGATCAAGCCCCAGGCCGGACGCTATCTGATATATTCTTTCTGGCATGAATGTTCCCTCAGTATCTATAAACACTACTTTACCCTCAAGTCCACCCTTCTCATTTGATAGCTGAGCCGTTATCGAGAGCATCATGCATAGCTGGGTTTTTCCAGAACCATACTCACCTATAAGCTCCGTAATCGCCTGGGTTTCTATTCCACCACCAAGTATTTCATCCAGCTTTTTTGATCCGGTTGTACAACGTCTCATATTCTTTCTTTGTTCATAATATTCTAACGCGGTTCTAAAGTCGGCTGACAGCATCCTACGCGCTGACTCTTGGATTTTAAGTATCGTGTTTAATCCTATACTTGTTTTCTCAGATATTTCCATCGGAGGTGTCACGGCTATAGCCTCTATAGTCGTGAAGCCTGCAGCCCTTAGTTTAGAGGCTATGGTTGGCCCCACCCCATCCAGCGTTTCTAGATCCTCCATCCTAGCATGACGCCTCGTTATCCAAAAAGTATTCATGGTTTTCATATATTTAAGGAGTCTGTGAAAAATTAGGTGGGGGAGGGGGGAACTAAAGCGATCTGCTTCGTATTTTCTGAAGAAACTCCATTAAAAACTTAATTGTCTCATTCTCTACGTTTATTTGATATGTCCTCGGTTTATATTGGTTCTCTTTAATCCAGCCTATCTTTATAAGCGTTCTGAGACGTCTCTCTACTGATGGTGTTCTGAGCCCCGTTGCTTTTGCAAGCGCATACTTTGTGAAAGCTTTATCTGGATTTAACGCTAAGTAAACTAAAACCCTAAATTTCTTTCCTCCACCGAAGCCTAACTCAAGCTCTTCCCATATATTTCTCTTAACTATTCCTTTTTCTTTCATGTTTTTTGTTCAATCCCTTCTAATTGCCTTAACAGGTTATCAAGAAATTTCTCTAAATTTATGAGGGAGGCGTTTGATACTCCTATCTCTAATAGTGACTTCATATCTATTATCCCACGATAAATAAGATCTTGGACGTACCCTTCAATCTCATCAACTGGCTTAACATTATATTCTTCACAGACAATACTATAGAATTTTCTGAGGACACTCAAACTTATATATGGTGATTTAAATGTTTTCAGTCCCCTCACAAGAGCAAGGAGCACCATCCTGCTATCCCTATCTAGGCTTAATATATCCTCAGCGGTTATTGTCGGGTTTATTTGACTGTAAACCTTGCGAACGTGCTCGGGAGTGACCTTTGTTGAACTAGTGTTCTCAGCCAGCGTTCCGGAATAATAGAGTATCTCGAGTCCTACCCTCACGTCTCCATTAATAGGTGGGTTAGCAGTTATATCGCTTATTAAATCAAGAGCTTCATCTAGAACAACATTTGGCTGAAAGGCTTCCTCAACCCTATCTGCTAATATGTCTCTAATCTGCTTACTGGTGTATTTTGGGAACTCTATTATCCCTCTGCCAAGCGTAGATCTTTCCCCAGGCTCTAAAAGATCATGCCACTTAAGAGATCTTGCAACAAATATCCCGCCGATTATAGGTATGGGTGTACCGGGCTGTATTTCAGGTATTCGTGTTAAATCATATATTATATGTTCTTTCGGATTCATTTGAACAAAATAATCTATTTCATCAAAGGTTATTAACAGGAATATTTCTTCAAACCTTAAATACTCGATTAGCTGCCTTATCATCTCTTCTGGGCTTAGACTTTTAGTTGAGAGTTTCAAAGTAACTTTTTTCACCAAATTGTTATAAAGGACATATCGTGTTGTCCCATCAACCTTACAATTTATATAAATGTGCTGTAAGTTGATGCCCTTTTTACGCGCGCTCTCTGAAATAATCTCACCAAACTTGATTGTCGTGCATGTCTTCCCAGTCCCAGTTGGTCCGACAACCTCTATGAAGCGTGGATAAGCTCCCCATACATCCTCAAGTATGCCACCATAGATCGATAGGAGCATGCTTATCTGCTGCTCCCTATGGGGAAGTCTCTTTGGAATATAGTATGGCGAAAGTTTATTCCTATCCTTAAAGATTAATGATTTAGACAAGATTCAACCCAACAAAGAATTTGGCGCAAAAAGTAGATATATTTTTGGCTGTCCATAAACATTACAGCTATCTTAAAAAGTTTGTTATTTTTGGGCTAATGCTTTATAAACCATATTGCATAGTCAGTGCTGTAGAATGGTATGGTGTAACTATGCCCGGTAAAGTGCCGCCCAAGATCATGGAGAAGATTGTTTACAGAAGGCTTGGCGCACTTGATCCAAGCGTTCTTGTCGGACCTGCGGTTGGCGAGGACGCTGCAATAATTGATGTTGGCGGTGGGTTGACTTTAGTAGTCCATAACGATGCTATTAGCGGCGCAAGCAATCTTCTAGGATGGCTTGCAGTCCATATAGTCGCTAACGACGTGGCTGTTAGGGGGGCTAAGCCGAGGTGGTTCCTGATGTCTCTATTTCTTCCAGAGGAATCCGAAGAAGATCTCCTTGATAAGATCATGGTCCAGGTGGATGAGGCGGCTAGGGAGCTCGGAGTTATGGTTGTGGGCGGACATACTGAGAGGACGCATGGGATAAATAAACCGTTAGCGGGAACAACGATGATTGGTCTAGCTAATAAAAATAAAATTGTTACTAGCTCTGGCGCGAGAGATGGAGATTACTTGCTTATGAGCAAAACAGCCGCCATTGAGGGAACCGCAATCCTCTGCACCGACTTCGCAGACGCTTTAAGAAGTAAAGGTGTTAGTGATAAAATTCTTAAGAATGGTTCCAGTCTCTTAACTAAGGTAAGCGTTGTTAAGGAAGCCTTAGCCCTAGCGGAAAAGAGATTAGCGACTTCTATGCATGATCCAACTGAGGGTGGTATACTTGGAGGTGTAGCCGAGATAGCGTATGCCTCGAGGAAGACTATTGAGCTGTGGCCCGAGAAAGTGCCCATAGCAGAAGAGACAAAAATTATTGCCGAAGCACTTCATATAGATATCTTGAGACTAATCAGCTCAGGCGCTTTAATAGCAACTATTCCATCAAACAAGGTTAATGAAGCAATTAAAACTCTACACTCCCTTAACATCGATGCGAATATCATTGGGAGGGTTAAAAAGTGTACAGGTCACCTCATTGAAGTTATAAAGGATTCGTCGGTAACATATGTCGATGACGTTTACATTGTAGACGAAATTTTTAGGTTCTGGAAAACTCTGGCAAAATAGATTCGTCAGAGTCTATCATCTACCTTGGTGATTGTTGAGATATGATAGAGTTATTTTTTAGGGACTATGACATTATAATAAATCTGCTGGTGTAGGAATTCATGCTCGTGATCGCTGAGAAACCCTCTGTTGCAAAAAACATTCGGTTAGCAATAAAGCCTTCGCCACCAATTATTGCTTTAAAAGGACATGTTTTAGAACTAGACTTTCCTGAAGAGTACTCTAAGTGGAAAAGCGTTGATCCACGCGAGCTTTTTAATGCCCCTGTGAGATGGACTATTAGGGATCCAAAGACGTATAAGGAATTAGCAAAAGCTGCTAAAGGAGCCGATGTTCTTGTTTTGGCTACAGATAATGATCCTGAGGGAGAATTAATAGCGTATGAATCTATTCTAATAGCTAAGGAGGCCCTTGGGGATACGCCAAAATACTGTCGAATGAGATTTAATACTGTCACGCCAGACGAACTCCGACGCGCATGGGAGAATCTTGAACCGGATCTCAAATGGAATTGGGTTTGGAAATCTTTTCTTCGCCATAAATTTGATTTAATAACGGGTGCCGCATACACTAGACTCTTAACTCTATCTAAAAAACTGAATAGCGGTGATAGTATAGTTTCTTGGGGCTCATGCCAGATGCCGACGCTATGGTTTGTCTATCAGAGGGAGATGGAGATCAGAAACTTTAAGCCCGAGAAATACCACGTTTTATCCGTGATCCTAGATGCTCATGGCGTTAAAGTTAAGGTTTCCTCCGAGCCGATTAAGGATAGTAATAAAGCCCGGGAAACCTACGCCCTGACTAGAGCAGTCAAGCATGCTTTAGTCACGGGTTTTCAGCTTACAGATGAGGTTGAGCCTAAACCTCTTCCAACAGATACGGATTCGATGCTCCAGGAGCTTTCTAGGATTATGGGTTTAAGCGCCGCTAAAATAATGGCTTTAGCGGAATCTCTTTATGGCGATGGCTACATAAGTTATCCGAGAACCGAGACAAATATGTGGTTAACTGTTGACCATAAATCAATACTTACGATGCTATCCTCAACACCATTAAATAGGCACATCAACATGATGAATTATAGTCCAAGAGATGGTAGAAGGAATGATGGGGCGCACCCACCAATATATCCGACAGCATATTATTCATGGTCTGATGATAGAAGTAGGGTTTGGGGGTATATTGCTAGGCGATACCTAGCCAATGTTGTTGGAAAAGATGCCCTTTTAAGGAGGTGGAGATTACAGGTTGATGTAAATGGTCTAAAATTAGGTGCGACGGGCAGATATTTTGTTGATGAGGGTTTCTATCAAATTTTTCCATATTTTAGACCTAAGGATATTTTTTGGATCCCGCAATTGCGTATTGGCGAAAAGCTACCGATTGTCGAGGTTAAGCTGGAAGAGAAGAAGACCAAGCCTCCGCCGCGCCTAACCGAGTCTGAGCTACTCAGGCTTTTAGAGAGACATTCTATTGGAACGGATGCCACAAGGGCTGACTATCCACAGATAATTGTTGAGAGGGGTTATGCTGAGAAAAAACGTAAATCTTTCTACTTAAGTGATCTTGGTGAGACTCTAGTAAACCTATTGAGGGATGTGGATGAGAGACTCGTTACGCCAGACACAAGGCGATACGTTGAGCAATTAATGGCTGAGGTTGAGGCGAGGAGAATTAGTGTAGATAGCGCCCTCAATGAAGCCCTAAAGATTTACGAGAATCTCTTTGACAAAGTCTCAATCAAACTAAAAACCATTAGAGACATGGTTGGCGATCAAAATATTTTTCGTTCTGCAACGAAACCTAAATCTACATTCTAAGGATTTCAAAAAATGACTGAATAATCTCTATCTCTAAAAATGTTAACATTATGGGCAATAACTATTAGAGGATTGGCGAGGATTCATGCGAATATTTTAATAATTTTTTATCTCAAAATCCCTCTTTTCCCTCCTTCCCCCCTAAGACACTATAATGTCCCCGCTTGCGCTCGCTCGCTTGCTTACCCAAAAAGAAACTAGGCTTCTGAGAATGGCTATGGGCTTGCCGTTCCATGTTTTTCACAACAATGGGTATGTTCCAGAATCCACAGCATGCCAAGACACTTGTGCTAATGAAGTTTCCGCTTGAAACAACTATTTCGCCTATCTCGTTTTCAAAGAGGGGTATGCGTTCAACATTACCACGCCTATCCCTGATTATAAAGCAGCCCTTTTCTTTTTTTCCTTTTTATTTTTGGGCGAGAGCAAGCGAACAAGCAAGCGTAAGCAAACATTGTCCACTCTTGAGAGGTAGGAAGGGTAGTAGGGGGAAGTAGGGAGGGGGTTTGAGTTTGGGGATAAAAAATTTATATTCAAAGAATTTTAGAACACCTACATTAGGTGAATAAGTATGTATGAGATGCTGGATATACGTAAGAAGTATTCAAGAGCCATTGTTAAGGAGGAGGATCTTGAAATTGCGGCTGCAGTACGGGAGTTCATAGATAAGGAGGTTATGCCCCGTCGTCTCGACCTTGAAGGTGGCTGGCATCATGACGAAAATTTGGCGAAGAAAACCATTGAAGAAATCCATAAGGGGCTTGTAGATTTAGGTGTTCAAAGGGCTTTTCTTCCAGAAGAGATTGGTGGTTTGGGAATCAAGTCTCTTATTACTCAACTTATAGTCCAAGAAGAGATTGCACGAGGGGACGCTGGCTTAGCTACACGATTGGGTTGTCTTTGGGGTTGTCTAAAACTGGCCGAGATGGCTGGCAGGATGGATCTTTTAGAAATTTTCGGGAGGAAAGCTTGTGATGATAAACCGCATGTTGCATGCTGGGCCGTAACTGAGCCGCAAGGGGGCGCTAATATTGAAGATCCAACTCAGCATGGTCGTGCAATACGTACAATAGCTGTTCTTGATGGCGACGAGTGGGTAATAAATGGAGTGAAAATATGGCCGGGTGGTGCAGGAGAAGCGGATATTGTTTATGCCACCGTGTGTACTACGGATCCGGCGAAAGGGGAAGAAGGAATAGCTTATATTTATGTTCCTCCAGACGCTCCTGGACTCTCGTTTGGCAAACCTATAAAAAAGATGGGAATGTGTTACACGGATGTAAACGCTGAGATTTTCTATGATAACGTAAGGGTGCCAAAAGAATATAGGTTAGGGGGCCCAGGAAAAGACGCTGAGATTTTCCACAATAACATTGCGGCGGCAAGGCTTCCAAGCGCAGCTACCGCTGTGGGTGTGGCCGAAGCGTGCTTAGAGACCATTTTAGCATGGACTAAAGAAAGAAAAATTATGGGAAAACCAGTTAGGGAACATTCTCTATTTGCAGGCATTATCGGTGAAATGGCTTTGAAGATCGAGACCGCAAGGGCGTACTATCTGCAAGTTGCGTGGATGGCAGAGCATCCTGAAATCTACGGCCCAGTAGGATCGCCAGCCATGCATGCAAGATGCTCGATAGCGAAGGCCTATGCTGCCGATGCTGCGGTATGGGTTGCAAACAAAGCCATGGAGCTAATGGGTTCTTACGGATACGCGTATGAACAATGCCTTGAAAAATATTTACGCGACGTAAAAGTCATTCAACTATGGGAAGGAGGACAGCAACGTGCCCTTTTGGACGTGGCATTGGGCTTCTATTCATTTGAGTGGTGAAAAATAAGCGTTTCTATTGCTATTAGTATGGTGCTTGGAACGACTTAACTTAAGTCCTGAATACAAACCTTTTTATAAAAATGAAATTTAAGAATTTTTGTGGTGGAAGTCGAGTTTTAGGGATAAAAAATCAATTTTTATTTTAGAGAGACCCGTAAAAGATTTACGAGGATATCTCTCTAAAAAGTTTCAGTCAATGCTGAAAATTACTAAAGAGCATGGTTGGCAGGAAATATCAGGATGCCTTTTATCCCACAAAAATCTATATTTTCAGATATTTCCTTCAGTAAATAGTGGGGGTGAAGATTGAGTATCGAAAACGAGGTTAGAATCGTTGAGGTCAAGGATATTCCTGAGGGAATTACAATTATTTGCGGTCTTCCAGATGTTGGTTTAGTTGGCGTTATTGCAGCGATGCATATAATCTCAAAGTTAAATCTTGGAGAAGCAGCTTATGTGGAAACGGACTTACTTCCGCCAGTAATTGTACTTGAAAATGGTCTACCAAAGTCGCCGATAAGAGTCTTCGAAGGTGGAGGGATCGCTGTCTTAAACTCTGAAATAGCTATTCCCTCAAACATAATCTATTCGTTAATGAGGAGTATAGTGGATTGGGCATGGAAGAAAAAAGCTGAAAAAGTGATCACTTTAAGTGGGATACCAGTTCCAAATAGATATGATCTTGAGAAAGTAAGGGTTTTTGGCGCCGCATCAAATGATGCTATGCTAAAGATCTTAAAAGATAATGAGGTTGAAATTATAGAAAGAGGGTTCTTAGTCGGCCCGCAAGCTTTAATATTAAAGTATTGCGTGAAGAAAAATATACCCGCAATGGCATTGTTGGCTGAAGCATTCTATAATTATCCCGATCCTGAGGCCTCATCTATGGTGATACGGACACTTAATAAAATAATGAATATGAATATTGATGTATCCGAGCTAATGGAGAGGGGGGAAGAGGTTCGCTTGGCTATGAGGGATATGATGCGAAGAACTCAAGCTGAGCTTGCAAAGATGAGAAAGTCTCATGAGTATGATATTCCAAGCTTCTATATTAGGTAGGTGTTAATATGGAGGAGGGGAAGAAAGTGAGCATAAGGAGACGAAGATCAATTTTTGATCTTCTACGTGAATATATTGAGGAAATCGAAACTTTAACGGATGAAATTGTTGAGAGGTTTATGGAGAAGCCCAGCTGGGATGTTAGTTCACAGTCGCTTGAGCCTTTATGTGACGTGTATGTTAGCCATGATAAGGTTGTTGTGACGGCTGATTTACCAAAGGCTGATCCAGAGAGCATAAGAATAAGCAGTATAAGGGATAACCTCATAGAGATTACTGCTAAAATGAGGGTTAAGGTAAAATTTGAGGATTTAGGCGTAACTCATAGAAGAGGAGAGTTTACGTGCTTCTGCTGCAGAGTGCCATTACCAGTCCCAGTCGATATTAGTGGAGCCAGAGCTAGATTTGTTAAAGGCATATTAGAGATAACGCTTCCAAGAAAGAGAGAGCATGAAATTAAAGTGGAAAAAGAGAAGGGTTATGAGATTAAGGTAGAATAAGTTCATCCTGATCAACGAGATCTTTGCTTTTTAATCCATCTCATATAAATAGAAGAGCAGAGCATTTTTTAGTGATCCTTGATTTATCAGTAGCGGTATCGTGAGATTGATTTATGGATAGGACTGTCCTCTTAGAGGAAAAGAGTAGAACTGAAGCATGTTTAACAAAGATGATAGAGGAGGCTCTGGATGCTTTTCATAGGAGGCTAGTCGTGATATTTGGTGAGAATATCAATGAAGTGCTTTCATTCATAATCCAAAAGCATAGAGCCCTAAAAATGCTTAGGAGCTTAGAGGACGATTTTGTAGTTTTTGTGGACTATTACAGTGAGGGAAGCGAACACTTTAGCACCTTGGTTAACATACTTTCATCCTCAAATTTTCCAGTAGAGAATATTAAGCATTATACCTACGAGGATAGCAATAAACTTCTTGGAACAACAAATGATATATTAATTATGGATATGAGTAGAGGGGCTAGGCCGAATGACATTGGCAGACTTATTGAAACCGTAAGAGGTGGAGGCCTCGCAGTATTATATAACCTAAGCCTGGACGTGAACAAACCATGGGAGACAAGCATCCACAAAAGTCTCGTTCACCCACCATATACATGGGAAAATATTAACAAGAGGTTTGAAGAATTCTTCGTCAGAAAGATTATTGAAGCGCCCTGCGCTTGGATCCTCGACGGATGGAAGATTATAAAAGGCGATTTTCTAAATCCTCCAAAATTCATAAGGGAGAGACCAGAGATTCACGAGGAAAGCAAAGTGCCAAAGAGACTCTATAAATTAGCTCTCACAAATGATCAAGTAAAAGCTCTTCAGCTGATGGGGGAGGTTATAAGGAAGAAGGGAAAAAGCGCCCTACTTATAACATCAAATCGTGGTAGGGGAAAATCCGCTCTTCTAGGACTCTGTGCAGCCATGCTTCTCCATTTCGGCTTTCAGAGAATTCTTATTACTGCCCCTACAAGTGAGGAATCTCAAATAATATTTGGGATGGTTGAGAAAGGCCTTAATGCGCTGGATGAAAAGTTCACTAAGGAGACTTATGAGGAGCTGCCGAGAATAAAATGCGGACGCGGGATTGCGGAATTCAATCTACCACAAAAGGCTCTAAAAAAGGATGCTGACGTACTTATAGTTGATGAGGCGGCTGGCATACCGGTTCCCATACTGTTTGCCTTCACAGAAAGGTTTCGGAAAGTCATTTTTGCTTCAACTGTTCACGGATATGAGGGTGCTGGTAGGGGATTCTCGTTAAGGTTCCTTAGGACATTACAGCAGAATAAGGAGATAAACCTCCATAAAATTGAACTAAGGGAGCCTATAAGGTATGCCCCAAACGATCCAGTTGAAGAGTGGCTCTATAAAGTCCTTCTATTAGACGCTGAACCAGCCGATCTGGAGACCGCCGCGCTGAAGGAAATTAGACCAGAGGAATTTAAGTATGAAAGAATTAACCTCGATGAGTGGTTTAGGTATAATGAAAAGAAACTAAGGGAGTTTGTAGGAATATATGTGCTCGCCCATTACAGAAACAGACCTGATGACTTGCTCATTCTTGGTAATGCCCCGCACCACTCAGCCCGCGCAATAATATCAAAGACCGGAGAAATAGTTACGGCTTTGCATATAGCTGAGGAGGGACAAATGACAGACGACCTTATAAGCCTAGTTTTAATAGGCAATCCCCCATCTGGAAACCTCATCCCATCATGCATCATAAAATATTGCCCACCTTTTGTAGAGTTTGCACGCCTGAAAGGGCTTAGGGTTGTTAGGATAGCAGTTCACCCAGATCTCATTGGCAGAGGATTAGGAAGCTTAGCCCTCAAAAGTCTCTATGAAGAGGCTATAAACGAGGGCTTTGATTGGATTGGGGCGAGCTTCGGAGCAGATAAGGTATTACTTAATTTCTGGCTGAAGAACGAGTTTATACCAATCCACATAAGTCCCATGAGAAACATTGTCTCCGGGGAATATAGTGTCATCGTAGTTAAACCATTAAATAAGAAAACTGAGAACCTTATTAAAGGAATATACGCCGAGTTTAAGATTAGACTCCTAAACTCACTTTCAGATACATATTTTAATCTAGAGCCAGAGACAGCCGTTCAATTACTTAGCGTAGATATATGGGATCATCTTGAAAGGCCAAGCTTAACGCCATCACAGATCGAAAGGTTAGTAAGTTATGTAAAGGGCAGCTTAGCCTATGAAGGTGCATGTGATGCAATCAGGCAGATCCTAATAGCGCACTTCTTGAGCTCTGGCAAACTGAGGTCGCCTATGAATACAAGGGCTGAGGTGGCGCTAGTATCGAGGTGTCTCCAATGTAGATCATGGGATAAAACTGCGAACACTGTTAAAATCCGCTCAGTTGATCTAAAATCTGAATTAAGGTTACATGTAGGTAAATTAATTGAATATTATTTGGAGGGCGATAAAAAAGTTTTCCCAAAACAGTATAACGAAAGAAAAAGCAGGCATAACGGCTTGAATTTAACTTAAATATTTTTCTTTTTATCTTGGTTTGCATATTATCTCTTTTATTTTCCTTCTTTCCTCTTTTCTACCAAATATGGTTTCTAACTCAAGGAAATCCTTGCTTTTTATTGCCTCAACAATAATCGCAGTATCCGCGCCCCCACCTTTTTCATAACCAAGTCTGCCAGTTCCTCCAATAGCGATGACCTCCTCCTTTGGCTGTACAAAGCCCATCTCCGCCGCAATTAATGTGATTTCAACACAAACTTTAAGTCCCTCACAGAACCTACGTAATGTATCTTGAACAATTTCTGGAAACTCATATTTAACGTCCGAGGCATAACAGAAATTATGTCCCATCTGCTCTATTTTCCGCCGTAAATCTTCTGGAAATTGTGGACCACCTTTTAGCCCCACAATTGTTAACTTGATATTTGCGTCCTTAAAAATTTCTAGGGCTCTTTCAGCTGTAAAGCCTGTTATTGAGGCTATGATAACATTCTTTATACCTTTCTCTAGAGCTCTCTCTTTGGCTAAGCTAAGCGTAGCGTCAGTATTATGTCTTCCACCAGATTCAAAATAAACAATCTTTTCCACAATCATAATGGTTACCCCTATGCTAGGCCTTATTATTCTTAATAAAAGTTTTGTGAACCAACTTAAATCTTTCTCCATTTTTCTCATCAGCGTTACATAATAATTACAAAAATATCATACCGTACTAACTAACAAAATAATAAAAAGGAAATTTGGGGAGAAATATTGCTAAAGTTTTGCTCCCTTTGTTTCAAGCTTGGCTGCTAATGCTGGCAAGACGGCCACTATTCCTAGGGCAGAAGCCACCGTCAATAAATCGCCTAACGAGAACACCGTCATTAAAATCGCGATTGCCATAGTGCTGATAACGTCAAAAATGGCTCTTGTTAACATTGCAAAGCTTCCCGCAGTAGCTCTAATTCCAGTTGGGAAGAGCTCAGCGCGCCAAACAGCCGATGGCGGACCAAGTCCAACGAATACAATTCTCCATAGTATTTGAAATATTAATGCAAATAAAAGGACTGCGGGTACCAGCCCAACACCCACTAAAATATGTGTATGCGACCAAAAGGCAACCGTAATGGTAACACAGATTGTCGAAATTAATATAGTTTTTAATCTGCCAATCTTGTCACTAAGCCGCCCGAAAAGTAGTGAGCCTACTATTGCGCCTATTGGAGTAACTATTAATGTTGCGACTCCAATCATCGCCATATCCCATTTCAAAGTACCAGTCAAGTAAATTGTTCTATACCAGTCGGCCACGTATGCCCATGCTGCAAAGAAATTAAACCATAATAAGATCAGGATTTTTGTTCGTAAGTCAGGGCGCAATAATTCTCGCAAAGGCACTTTCGCTTCCTTAAGCTTCCCTTCCTCAATAAGCTTCTTTCGTTCCACCCATACCAAAGGTTCTCTTAGGACAAGCGCACCTAGGATGACGACAACTATATTAAAGAAGAAATTATAAAACATGATTGGACGCCAACCGAATCCAAACAGTCCGGAGAGAGTCATGGCCAAAGAAGCGTTAAGAGCGCCTACAAAGCTGAGTGCTGAGGCAAGTCCTTGTACCCATCCTCTACTTTCAGCGGGCGCTTCTTCAACCAAAAAGATTGCTGAGGAACTAGCCATGTTAAAAGACCAAGAGCATATTATGTCGCCTATAGAATAAACCCACCAGGTCGGAGATAGAGCAAATAAAAGATAGGCAAGCGCGTTCAAACCTTGACCTACGCACCACATTTTTTGCGTCCAAATCTGTCAATTAGCGGTCCACTTATGGGTACGTGGAGAAAAAGTCCTATTCTGCCAAGCGACATCATAACGCCAACTAATGCTCCTGTCACTCCAAATTCTTTAAGTACAAATGGCCACATAGAGACTACCAGAATCACATCCATTGTGTCGCTCCATGAGCCTATGCCAGCAACAATAGCTGCTTTTTTCCAGTATTCCATATTAATTTCACAATTCTAATTCTAGAATTAGACCGGTATTTAAAGCTTTTTTGGCTCAATTTATTTCAACTATAAAAATTGGAGAACTGTATTGAAACGATATTACATGCTTGTCTCCATATGAGCGTTAATAATCTTTTTTTAAAGACTATCTTAACAGGTACCTATATCGTTTTGTGCTCTCAACATGGTATTTTGGACAAACATTTTATATGTAGATCTCTATATATAAATGTGGTGTGCAGGTTGGTGATTTAATTGCATTTTGAGGATCTCATTGAAGCATTTATTAATCTCGAGGAGGAGAAGGTTCTTAAGATTGTTGGGGACTTGATAAGAGAAGGTAAAGATCCAGCTGAGGTTCTTGAAGCATGTAGAAGGGCAGCAGAAATCGTCGGCGAAAAATTTGAGAATGGTGAATACTTCCTTTCCGAGCTGGTTTATGCAGGAGAAATATTTAATAGCATTATGAAGATTGTTCTCCCATTGATTAAGAAGGAGATTAAGCCGGTAGGAACAATACTTATAGGTACAGTTCAAGGAGATATCCATGACATAGGCAAAAATATTTTTAAGGCATTTGCAGAGACAGCCGGGTTTAAAGTCATAGATATTGGCGTAGACGCCCCTCCAGAGAAATTTGTAGAAGCCGTGAAGATATATAATCCAGATATTGTTGGAATGAGCGGATTATTAACGATAGCTTACGACTCAATGAAAAAGACTATTGAAGCCCTGAGAGAGGCGGGTTTAAGGGATAAAGTGAAGATAATCATCGGAGGAGGCAGAGTAGATGAGAACATAAAAAAGTATACAGGAGCAGATGAGTGGGCTGATAACGCAATAATAGGCGTAAAGAAATGTAGACAAATGCTAGGGTTAGAGAGGTAAAATGTCATGAGAGCTCCAAGAAGATCTGGATCAAAAACTCCGGATGAAATTCTAGAGGAAAGAAAAGAGAGAATAGAGAAGGCTATAGAGCTAAAAGAGCCCGACAGTGTGCCCCTAATATTACTTTCTAGCGGTGATGTCTTACGCAAATATGCTACTGGTTATGATCTCTACTTTAATTATGAAAAAGCGCGTGAAGCGATTGTAAGATTTGTTACAGACTATAACATGGATATGTTTTTACCAGTTTTAGGAGCCGAGGGCTTCATCTTTGCTCTAGCCTTCGCTGGCTACCCGGATATAGCGCCAGCCGTTAGATTTTGGATGGGGCCTATGCACGATGCTATCAAGGATAAATTTACGAAGTGGCCTGGCAGGGAGCTTCCTGAAGACAGCGTCTTCCAGTTTATTGGTGGACAATTTATGGATGTCAGAGAATATGTTAGCCTTATTGAAGATCCAATAGCCTTTATAAATAAGGTTATTCTTCCGAGATCCTGCATAAACTTGGAAGATATCGGGTCAACAAAAGCTAATGCAGCATTAATTAAGCTTGGAACCGAGATATTCAAGGCTCTCAAATTCTTGACGGATGTTTCTGTGGATTTAGCTAAGGCCGGGGTGCCCTCGTTGCCTTTAACGTCCGCTTACGCCCCACTAGATTTTATAGGAGATTTTCTCAGGACCCCGACAGGAATCCTTATAGACATAAGGAGATATCCGGGCGAAGTTAAGCGAGCATGCGAGGCTCTTATGGAGCCCATAATTAAGGTTGCATTGGCTCTAAAACCATCTGGAGCAAAATATGCTTTTATACCATTACATCTCAACGAATATTTATCTCCTAAACTATATAATGAATTTTATTGGCCAACCCTTAAAAAGGTTATAATGACCCTGTATGAGCAGGGAATAAAATCGTTTGTGTTTTTCGAGGGATGGCATGATGCTCACCTTGAAACAATATTGGATTTGCCTAAAGGTTGGGGAGTAGCATTATTTGAGAAAACTGATGTGAGAAAAGCTAAAAAAGTTTTAGCCGGGCACACTTGTATAATGGGCGGGGTTCTTTCATCATTATTGCTCGGAGCAACTCAAGATAAAATTAAAGAATATATAAAGGTTCTCTTGGAAGAAATGAAACCTGGAGGAGGGTTCATACTCGCAAATAGTGTTGACATTCCAAAGAATGTTCCACCAGAGAATTTAAAAGTACTAATAGAAGCCATAGAAGAAAAAGGGAGATATCACTAAATAAGGTATATTTGGTTATACGCCTTTAAATCTCGGTTTTCTTTTTTCTAAGAAGGCAGTTATTCCCTCTTTAAAGTCTTCTGTTGTGGAGATTAGGGCTATTGATGCGGCTTCGTAGGCTAGTCCGGTTCTTATATCTAGATCAAGGCTTGAATTGATCAGCCGTTTAGCGAGCCTTATTGCAAGTGGAGGTTTACCCATGATCTCTTTAGCAAATTCCTCAGCCGTCGACATCAGTTTATCTAATGGCACAACCTTGTTAACGAGTCCAATATCCTCCGCGGTCTTCGCATCAATCATTTTACCAGTAAAAATGATCTCTTTAGCAATTGCTTTACCGACTAGTCTGGGCAAACGTTGAGTGCCGCCACCGCCAGGGAAGAAACCTAAGTTTATTTCTGGTTGACCAAGCATCGCGTTTTCTGAGGCTAAACGTATATCGCATGCTAACGCGATCTCTAGACCTCCTCCCAGAGCGTAACCGTTAATTGCCGCTATAGCGGGTTTATCCCCCTCCTCTATAGAGAGAGTCGCTTCATGCAGCGATCGGATAACCCTAAACATTTTTATTGGATTTGCATCTTTGATGGATTTAAGATCTAGCCCAGCGCAAAACGCTCTGTTTCCAGCACCAGTAATTATTATTGCTTTAACATCATCATCTTTATTAGCATCTTCTACCTCAAAGAGGATTTCGAGGATAGTTTCCTCATTTATAGCGTTAAGCACCTCTGGGCGGTTTATAGTTATGAGCGCTATACCGTTTCTCTTCTCATAAAGAGTATTTTTTAACTCCATGTGGTGTCCCCTAAGCAGGCTGAGTCCATCCATAAAATCCTTTACCAGTCTTCCTACCAAGAAAACCAGCTCTAACCATCTGCTTTAGGAGCTGATTCGGTCTGAACTTTGGATCCAACTCTTTCTCTAAAACCTCAAGTATCGCTAGAGCCGTATCTAGACCAATATAATCAAGCAGCTTCAACGGCCCCATAGGCCAATTTAACCCGAGCTCACATGCTTTGTCTATATCATCTCTCTCAGCAATTCCTTCCCAGAGAATATGTAAAGCTTCATTTAACGCCGCCGCAAGTATTCTGTTAACTATGAAGCCCGCGCAATCTTTCTTAACGATCACCGGCTCTTTTCCCATCTTTCTGGCAACCTCAGCAACAACATTTATTGTTTCATCGGACGTCCTTGCACCCCGAATTATCTCTACAAGCCTCATTATTTGCGGTGGGTTAAAGAAGTGCATCCCGCAGAACCTTTCTGGCCTGCTTATTGATGAAGCTAGCTCAGTTATGCTTAACGAAGAAGTATTCGTGGCAAGTATAGCCTCTGGTTTAACAATTTTATCAACCTGAGAAAGTACATCTTTTTTTGGCTGCATATCCTCGGCAATAGTTTCAATTATCAAATCTGCATCTGAAACTGCCTTATCTAAATCAGAAAGCGGTACTATATGGATCCTATCTAAAGTCTCCTTAACTTGGTCTTCGGTCAATAAGCCCCTCTTATGGAACTTCTGTAAACTATCTTTTATCATCGCCATCGCTTTCTCAAGAGTCGATGAACTTCTACTTAACATAACTACATCAAACTTCGCTACCTGAGCAGCTATTTGCGCTATACCATGACCCATTAAACCAGCTCCAATAACAGCAACCTTCTTAATCTCCAAAGGAACTCCCTCCCCAAATTTTTCTTATTTCATATATGATTGCTCTCCTATAAAATTTATATAAATAAATATTCTTTACGTTCTCCCAATACGCACCTGTATTCTTAGAGGAGTCTTTAGCTTTTTGGATAACCAGCAATAACTAGCATTGTAGCTGGCATATTTGTCTTATTTATCAGATAGCGTTTTTCGCCAGCAGGCACATATAGGGAATCCAGCGGTCTCAAAACCATTTCCTCTCCATTCTCAGTTACCACGGTCATCTCCCCCGAGATCATTACGTAAACTCTCTCAAAGTTGGCTGCAGACATTTCAGCCCCACCTCCAGGCAGGAAGTGAGATAATCCAACCCAAAAGCTCTCCACACCAGTCGTCTCCTTGTGCTGTAAACGCAATGCGACCATCCTAAAGTGTCCCGCCGCCTCATAAGGCTTAGCATCCTTTAATTCCACCTTCTTCATTCTGCTTCACCTCTAAGTGTTTTCACTTTAATTTGACTTTATTTTATTTAGAGATCTTAATTAATACTTTTTGGTTTTTGGGCAATTTAATAAATCTTTTGATCACCATATTCTAAAAAAAGACCTGAAGAGAAAAGCCTAGTTTCCTAACTTTCAACTTTTTGATCTTCGATAATAAAGATGTTTACATGGTAAGAGACTCTCTTACTTTTTGGCTCAGCATAACTTTTGCGTCCGCTACTTTTCCTCCTTTTTTCCACACCATTATCGGGTTTAAATCTAATTGACTTATTTCGTCATTCT
>JAWBXL010000019.1:0-394 GCA_038867895.1 Bathyarchaeia archaeon
TTCTGGAGAAAGTTTCCCCAAAGCATTTATAAATGCAGGTAAAATATTGTGTTAACAGAATGATTCAGCTGGATTTAGATTGATAAATGGAATTTGTGAACAAATATGTTCTATGGGCCGTGATTGGATAGACATAAACACGATACTAGATATTTTAAAGAAGCATTCCTTAAATGACAAGGAAGTAGAAGTAGTCTTCAGTTTTTTAGTAAAATATTTTCTGGAGATGGATGGAAGCGGAAAGAAGGTTAGGCCAATAAAGGAATTCTGTAGCCTATACAAGGAGAATTAATGGTTTATAGTTTAATGCAAATTAAAGCCGCATTTTATCCAAAGTGCTTTTGATCCTTCTGTAATCTTTAAGAAACTCCTTACCCTTCCCGGTTGTCTCAAA
>JAWBXL010000019.1:404-26127 GCA_038867895.1 Bathyarchaeia archaeon
ATCACCCTGCTTTGATACGCTAAGCAAGCCAGTCTTAACCAAGCAATTCTTATAAAGGTTAAATTGAGAAAAACTCAAATTACACTTATATATGAGTTTTGTCTTTCTAGCACTTTTATTGGAACACTCAAGAATACATGCAATTATATCAATTCTACTTCTTTGCTGAAATTGAAGTTCATTTTTGTTAGGCAACAATAATACCACTAATTTATTTCTAAATGAATATGGCATGGACAAGAATATAAATCTTCTTATAGGCCCAAAGTACTTTATATAACATTATTTTCACTAATCTTAAACATTTCATGTAAAATTATCTACTTATTATTAATATTACAAAAATTTTCTTAGAAGCTTATGTGTGGGAAGCTATCAATTCCTTTAGGCCTTCTTCAAGAGTTATCTTCGGCTTAAAGCTTAGAAGTTTCTGTGCTCTAGTTGTATCCGCATAGATATGCTTTATGTCTCCCCGCCGCTGCTTGCCATATATGGGTTTTAGGTTTGCGCCTGCAAGTTTGATGACGAGATTCGCGAGATCTTTTATGACCACCGGTTTTCCTGCAGCTATGTTGATGATCTCTCCTACCGGCCGCCCTTCTATAACTCGCTTTATAGCTTCAGCCACATCATTAACGTGAATAAAGTCTCTTGTCTGATGGCCATCACCATATATGACGGGGGGCTTCCCCCTCCTAATGCTTTTTATGAAACGCATTATTACGCCCGCGTAGTCTCCTGTTTGGCCGGGCCCATAAACATTGAATATTCTGAGTATCGTGTAATTTAAGCCCTGCTGACCATAAAATGTTACAATGCGCTCGCCCATGAGCTTTGACAGACCATATGGTGATATGGGGTTTGTTGGATGATCCTCGCTTATTGGGAGAACCTTTGGTTCCCCATATACAGCCGCGCTGCTAAGATATATCATAAAGTTTACGTTCTGCTCTAAACAGAAATTGGTTACGTTGACTGTTCCGACAACGTTATTTGTGAAGTATTTCGTAGGCTTTCTTATAGATTCTTCAATACTTATATATGCAGCGGCATGTATAACCACATCTACTTGGGGTAATGTTTTTTTAAAGATTCTGGAATTAAGGATGCTGCCCTTAACTACCGGGATATCGTTTATAGCAAGCTTGTTTAGGGCTTGTTGAGACGCCCTCTCAAGATTATCAAAGACTATTACCTCAAAGCCCAAACCCTTAAGAAATACAGCCACATTATGGCCTATGAAGCCAGCCCCACCAGTAATTAATACCTTCATGATAGCCCCTCAAAGTTGAAGTTTACAGGATTAACCCTCCCCATCAATAACGTGCAATATCTGCATTCTAAACGTATCATTAAGGTATTTACAAGGTTTATGATTTAAAAGCTTTAATGATAATAAAATCTACTACCATGAAAACCAATATCTTCCATCGCTTTGACTACTCGCTCATCTTTTGCTTTTTTTTAAAAAAAAGACTTGAACCTAAAATTTGGTGGGCCGGGCCGGACTTGAACCGGCGACCCTGCAGAACCTTTGATGGGTTTTCTGCGCCTCCTGGTTTCCTCTGTCAGGCAGACGTCCTAACCATGCTAGACGACCGGCCCACTTTTTCACTTTGTCTCCAAATTATTTTGGAGAGGTCTTTTTATTAAAAGTTTTTGTGAATCTTTTTATTAAGCAACGTCAAGACTGGTTTAAAAAAGTTGTGGAAGATTATATTATGGGAGTATTTTTGGAATGTCTTGGGCAAATGCTGTTAGGCTTGCTGGGAATACTCTTGGGAGAATTGGCATCATTAAACTTATAAGCCCTATGACTATAGCTACGGTGATTATCGTAGCTATTATCTGCACTACCAAGAAAGCAAGCCAAAACTTAAAGCAAGAGCTGAAGTCGATCGTCATTTTGAGTTTCTTCTCCTCTTCTGTCATCAGGATGCACCTATCCTTATCAATAGGACAGAAAGTATTAAAGGCTTTCGACCAGCGCTCTCCGTGATAAGACTAGCAGCCGAAACTATTGTATTCTTCTTCAAGGACTAAATTATTTTGTAGTTATTTTTGATCCTGATTGGGAAGAACGTTGACTTAATCATCATTGTCGAGTATACTTGGTTTTCTCTGATACCGAGCGCTATTTCTATGAACTCCGGTATTGTCCTATAAATTAGCTCCATTGAGGGCTTACCCCAGCGTATGCCAGAACAGAATGGATCTACATAGACATAGAAGTTCTGACCTAAATGCTCAAATAATGCCTCGGAAGCATGACCATATTTCGGCTTATTAAGAACTTTAAATGGCCAGATCTTGCATGCTAGTGGTTTAATATGTTGCAATCCGCATAACCATTTTCCACCTGAACCTGGATATAGAAAAACGCATGAGCCATCGGCTCTTTTACCTAAATAAAGTTTATTTAGCCCAGCTCTTGTAACTCCTACACCATACTTTTTCGTTATGTTTAACCATTCATTAAAGGTTAAAACTACCTCAAACTCTTTGCAGCATAATCCGCATCCATTACAGCGCCATGAGTTCACGTAGCTCCAGGGAACGAAGATCATTTATGGCTCCCTGTCCCCCCCAAATACCAAAGAAAAATAAAAAATCTCCTTAATAAACATTTAAAGTAAATTATGAAAAGAGTTATGGCGCTTATTTGTATTTTTATATCTTTCATCTTTTGTAGAGATACAATGTATGTGTGGGGAAACCAAGATAGGAATTTTCACAAAAACGTTCAACTTTAATTGGCTTCCAGCCTATTATCTCATAGTCATGTGAAACAACTCTTGCGCCCTTTTTAAGTTCATTTTCGAGCTTGGGTCTAACCTTCTCGTTTGCACTAGTAGTTAAGTAAAGGTAAACAACGTCCGCCATACTTATATCAACATTAAACATGTCGCCATGAATTATTTTAACTCTGTCCTGTAAACCTAATTCAACAACTTTTTTCATAGCTTGTTTAGCCAAGTCTTCTCTAAGCTCTACACCAATGGCATATGCTCCAAATTCTTTAGCAGCAATTATTACTGGTCTACCGTCACCAGCGCCAAGATCAACAAATATCTCGCCTGGTTTTAGATCAGCCATTTGCAAAAGTCTACGTATAACTGGTTCGGGGGAGGCTACAAATGGCGCTATAAACAATAGACTCACTCTCCTTTTTTCCAATTTTCACTTAATTGCGAAAAGTATTATTTTTATCTTACGCTTACGATTGTTTACCAGAACCTTCTTTTAAGCGCTTCCCGTTCAGCCTCGATTATTAATTCAAAGAATCTATCTGTGAGAAACCTTTCTTTAGCCAATATGTCCTTCACATCATTTAACCTGAGCTTTTTACCAGATAGAGCTATAACCGCAGCTTTGCCATACTCTGCAATAAGATTAGCTGTCTCAATAGCCTCCTCTCTAAGATACTCTTCAGTTTTTGTTAGTTTTTCTCCCTTTTTCTCTATAAGCGGGTAAGCCTCCTCCTCTTCAACCTCAAGTATTCCAAGTCTTGGTGAGCCGCATTTAGGGCATGATGGTTTATTAGGCAAATCTTTCAGGGTTATCATCTCTATATAATCCCAACACTCTGTGCAAATGAAGGTTCTCGTCTCATTTAAGAGCCTAGCCTTAGCGGACTCTATTAATATCCTCCGCATTTTATCAGGTGGTATAAGATCAGTTTTCATACTTACACGCTCCATTCCAACACGAGCTATAGGTGTAAGATCACCACCAGTCTCAACATAAATAATTTTTATTTCACCACGCCTTATCATGCCAAAAACATTAACTAGGTTCTTAAGGTCAAGGTCTTTCGCAAAGACTTCCTTTAATGCCTCCTCGTAGATCACGGTATCCTCAAAGCTCTTAACCAAATTTCTTAGGCTTATGCTCTCAAAATCTACATCTTTTTGTATCGCGCCGAATCTTCTAGCAACATGTATAAGGCGTCTCTTGAATATACCAGTTTTAACAACAGCCTTAGTAAGCATCTCTATCGTCTGTCTCTCGTCATAGTCCTTTAGTTCATGAATAATCTTAATAATTAATTTTGGCTCGACTTTCTCCATAGTCTGTATAAATATTCTGTATGGATCATGCTGAACAACCACAGAGTATCCAGTCATTTCCGAGAGCATATGGCCAAGAATCTGCGCAAGTGCTCTATTTGTTAGAGAGCCAAAATTGCAGTGTAATATTATGAAGTCTTCCCATTCTTCCATGATTATGCGTCTATCTGTCGGGGCTGGGTAACCCATCTTCACATGCTCAACCGTCTCCGCTATCGCGTCAAGAATTGTCTTCTCATCTGCCGGATACTTTTTAGAGAGTTCCCTAGATATTTCATCTGGGCTAAAACCAGCCTTAATTTTTTCCTCCACAAATGCCCTTATTGAACCTACCTCCTGCGCTACTTCGAATGGAACGGGTATTTCTTCTCCAACCCAGCTTGGAATAGCGCCAGTCGGATCTTCAACGGATTTCACGTAGATCTTATCGCCCTCAATGCTCAATATCCTCCATGGGCTACCACGTATAATAAATTTGACCCCAGGCTTACCATACTCGGCAACAAAAGCCTCGTCCAAAAGACCCACTGCCGTGTCAGTCTCCTTGTCTACTACTAAGTAATGTTTCTCATCCGGTATCATTGATAGGTTTTCGAAGAAATATTCGAAGAGGACCTTTGAATTACGCGGTTTGAGGATAACGCCATCATCAAATGAAACCCACGCGAGCCTTGGGAACCTGTTATGCATATACTCTAAAATCCTATTTATATCCTTAATGGTTAAATCTCTGTATGGGTAAGCCCTTCTATAAATTTCGTGGATCACCCCGACTTCTACACGCTTCTTTTTAAGTAGGAGGGCAGCTATTTGATGGGTAAGTACATCAAGTGGTTTCTCAGGTATATCTACGGGCTCAAGCTCTTCAGCATAGGCCCTCCTGCCTATAACCATCGCTTCTAGAGCGTCATCCGAGTCCATTGTTATGACCACCCCATTAGCCATATGCCCAATTCTATGTCCACTCCTACCAACCCGCTGTATCAGCCTAGTAACCTGTCGTGGGCTCATGTATTGTATGACAAGATCTATTCTACCGACATCTATACCAAGCTCTAGGCTGCTTGTGCAGACTAGACCACGTAGCTCGCCCTCCTTCAAGCCCTTTTCAGCAGCAATCCTAGACGGCTTGGCTAGGGAGCCATGATGTATTGAAACGGGGAAATTCGCATCCCATATCTTAAATCTACTCGCCAAGATCTCAGAAATAGTTCTAGTATTCGTGAAAAGAAGTGTCGAGTTATATTTCTCTATTAGCTGGCGCATTACTCTAAGTCTCGCGGCGACCTCCGGATGCGTAAATAACATTGATGCCAATTCATGGTCCTGTGGTTCTGGCTTTGGATAAAGAATCTGTATCTTCATTAATCTGGCAACTGGCACTCTAACAATCTCGATTGGCCTATTATTCCCAACTAGAAATTGGGCAACCTTCTCTGGAGTACCTATTGTCGCGGAGAGGCCAATTACTTGAAAATCTCTGCCAGCTATCACTCTAAGTCTCTCAAGAGCTAACCCGAGCTGACTTCCGCGCTTATTATCAGCTAGCTCGTGAACCTCATCAATAATTACCCATTGTATTGACCGAAGATGGCGACGCATGATACGACCAGCTAATATTGATTGGAGCGTCTCAGGCGTCGTTATTAGTATATCAGGTGGGCTTCTCGCCTGCCTTGAACGCTCATTAACATCTGTATCACCATGCCTAACAGCCAGCTTTATATCTAAATTGTTACACCACCACTCCAAGCGCTCAAGCATATCGCGGTTTAAAGCCCTTAGAGGTGTAATATATAGAACTTTTATTCCGGGCTCTTTCCTAGACATCTGAATAAGCATATGCAATACTGGAAGAAAAGCGGCTTCAGTTTTTCCACTAGCAGTCGGCGATATTAGGAGTATATTCTTCCCCTCAAGTATCTTTGGTATAACCTTTTCTTGGGGCTCTGTTGGGGCCTTAAAGCCCTTCTTCTCAATAAGCTTACGAATAGGGCGGGCTAGCAAATCAAACGCGTTTTTCTCTTCTCCTACACCCTGAATCTGCTGCTGATCTGTAATGTTCAAGGTGACCAGCCAATCTCTCCATAAAATCCTATAGATGACCTAGGGAATAAAAATATAGAGAAGAACATAAGTAAAAGCATTTTGCCTATCTCTTACACACGTATTGACTAGAATATTAATGTCACTCTAAAAAGACACTGAGAAAATTATATATACTGCAAAAAATATGAGAAAAAGAGAGCTTCCGAAAAGGATTGATCGAAGAGCTTTCTCGTTCAGAATCCTTTTACCTTCATGAATAGAGTAGCCCACAAAACTAAACCATAGAAGATCAGCGGCCGCATGCCCAACCAAGAAGGAAATAAAACCCAACGTCCCAGCTATGGAAATAGAGTTAGCCATCACTGGAAGACCTGTTGCCAGCCACCATAAAAAGAAGTAGGGGTTTGAACAGCTTGTTAAAAATCCTAAAAAGATCAATCTATGCGCGGGCGTCCTTTCACGCCTAATAATGTCCCTTATGTTCAAAGTATCTTCAGCCTTTACCTTGAGAGAATCAAGTATTAATTTTAAGCCTACAAGTATTAGCATGGCTCCACCAACATAACCAATTATTACCCTAATCTCCTCAGATTGAAGAATTGGCTGCAAGCCCATAAAGACCATTAATATTATTACGCCTTCGATGAGAAGGTGCCCCAAGATAATTAATGGGCCAGCAACCCTACCACTTTTAATGGATTCCGAAAGAACCAGCGCGAATACTGGCCCTGGAACAATGGCTCCGGAAAGGGTTGCCAAGAAAGATGAAAAAATGATCCAAAAAGGCTCAAGCATAAGTTTCCCTTTAACCCTAGTAAACCGAGACCTTCTCGACACCTTTTATCTTAAGGAATTCGGGAATAAGTTCACCTGGCACCTTCGTCTCGGTTATTAAAATAAGTTTTGGTTCTGGTGTAAGCTCCGGGTCATCAACAATCGCCTGTCTTATGCTTATACTCTTCTGGGCTATTATGGAGGACGCTGCGGCCAATATGCCTGGCATTCTAGCATCAACCGGGGTTATTTCGATAACCCCCAAATTCAAGTATTTTGCCACATCACGAAGAGAGGAACCTGCTGGACTTATATTTCCGAAAATAATTTTTAGTTCTAGGTTATTTTCGATCATTTTTATTGTTTGAATAACCGTTCTTCTATCAACATTAGCAGCCCGACTTATCCTGACTACTGGTATAACTATATTACCACAATAAACTTTTCCATTCCTCACACTTAAACCATATTTTATCAAAATTTTTGCAACATTAAGCCTTTCTGGATAACCATTAAAGTAACCTTTTATTTTATCCCACATCACTAACCAACTCTCATAGAATACTGATCTAATAATATATAACAAGCCATTTTTAATTTTTTATTGGCAAGAGAACGTTAACAATATTAATGGAAAGCAAAGCTTTTAAATATATTCGTGTTCTCTGATTTTAGGAAATTAGTGGAGGACTAATCTTGCCTAAGAGAGAGAAAGGCCGCTCTCACTCAACCAGACCAGTTGGAAAAAGGCCGCCAGCCTGGTGTAAATATACTCCTGAAGAAGTCGTAGCCCTAGTTGTTAAACTTGCTAAGGAGGGAAACTCACCAAGTAAAATAGGCGTAATATTGCGCGATCAATACGGTATTCCGCTTATTAAATCCATAGCTGGCAAAAGTATACTCGAAATATTGAAAGAGAATGGTCTAGCGCCTAAAATGCCAGAAGACCTTGAAAATCTTATTAGGAAGGCTATGCGAATAGCGTTGCATCTACAGAAAAATAAAAAGGACAAGCATAATAAGAGGGCGTTACAACTTGTGGAGTCTAGGATACACCGTCTAGCAGAATATTATAAAGAGAGAGGTGTACTGCCACCCAACTGGGAATATAAGGCGGCAATCGCTTCTGTAAGTTAATGGGGTTTATATGGCGGATAGGGGCCGAGTAAGTGAATTTATAGAGGAGACAAAAAGAGCATCAGAAGAAATTCTCAAAAGTATTGGAAAAGGAATTAGAATATTTTTAATCTCACATCTCGACGCTGATGGCATATCTGCAGCTGGAATACTTGGCAAGGCTCTTTTAAGATCCGGAGCGATCTTTTCTATTAGAATAGAAAGGTGGATGGAGGAGAAAGTTGCTGAAGAAGTTTCCTTATATGCTAAAGAAGGAATATTGCCCATTTTCAGCGATATGGGAAGCGGATACCTCGATATTCTAGGCGCCAAGCTCGAGAAAAAACGTATAATAATACTTGATCACCACCAGCCAATCGGAAAAGCAAAAGAGAACTTCCTTCATGTTAATCCACACCTCTTTGGGATAGACGGGGCGAGAGAGATAAGCTCAGCTGGGATCTCATATCTTGTTGCCAAACTTATGGATAAAAAGAATATTGATTTGGCACATTTGGCCGTCGTAGGAGCATTAGGCGACTTGCAGGATAAGTACGAGGGGAAAAGTCTGGGTGGGCTTAATAATATTATTGTTAAAGACTCCATTGAGGCTGGCTTCTTAAACGTGGAAACGGACATACTTCTTTTCGGCAGGGAGACTCGGCCATTACATAAAGCGCTCGCCTACCTTACAAATCCATATATTCCAGGAATAAGTGGTGAGGAGGATAAGTGCCTAGCTTTCTTAAGCAGTATTAATATTAATCTTAAAAAGGACGACAGGTGGCGCGCTTTAAGGGATCTATCTCAGGAGGAGAAACGTAAATTATTCTCTGCATTGCATGACTATCTAATCTCAAAGGGGTTCAAAAGTGACATCGCGATGAACTTAATCGGAGCAGTTTACACTTTAGTTAGGGAGGAACCATGGACTCCACTTAGAGATGCTAGAGAGTTCGCCCTTCTCTTGAATGCGACTGGAAGAATGGATGTGCCGGGTCTCGGCGTAGCAATATGCATGGGAGATAGAGGGAAATCTTATGAGGAAGCTCTAAGAACACTGGACGAGTATAGGCAGATGGTTAGCAAGTATCTTGCCTGGCTCAATGAGAACCCAGATCGAATTGAAGAATGGGAGTATATTTACGTACTGCATGGAGAGAAAGATATAGACGAGAAGACAATAAGTACGATATCAACGATAGTATCAGCGAGTCTGCCTAATCCGAATAAACCCCTAGTGGCTTACTCTTATATGCCGAGAGAAAAGACTATTAAAATATCTGCGCGCGCAACGGACTCGCTTGTCAGAATAGGAATAAATCTTGGAGAAATAGTGCGTATCGCCGCTGAAAACTGCTCTGGGATAGGTGGTGGGCATGATATTGCAGCTGGAGCACAGGTGCCATATGAAAGGAAAATGGAGTTCCTAAAATGCGTCAACTTACTTGTGGGAGAAAATTTAATGGGTGAGAAAAATGGAGGCTGAAGCTGAAATAACATTGATATATGATAGTATTGAGGAAGCCTCGGCGGTTTCTAATAGTGTCTCACCTGATAATTTAACATGCCCAAGAGGACTCACAGTAAATACGCGATTCGTGGATAAGAAAGTTATTACAGTTATAAAATATTGCGGAGAAAATATAGCAACTTTCCTGTCGACTGTTGATGATCTTTTAAGTTACGTAGCGATAGCAGAAAAGACCATTATGATTATGAGAGATAAGTATATATAGTTAGGTTCTATACAAAAGATTTTTTAGTCCCGTCCTACTATTCTCAAAGGGAGAGTATGTAGAGAGATAAAGGAGAGGATTATGGAGAATGTCGGTGTTCGCTGTTCCAGGAGCATACGATAGAGCCATTACAGTTTTCTCTCCAGATGGGCGTCTCTTTCAGGTAGAATATGCTCTAGAAACAGTTTATAGGGGTTCAACGATCATTGGCATAGTATGTCCAGAAGGTATCGTGATTGGGGCTGAAGAAAAGATTGAATCGAAATTACAAAATCCAAAATTCACTCAGAAGATATATGAAGTTGATGAACACATCGGAGCAGCTGTCGTCGGGCTGAGCTCAGATGCACGCGTGCTGATCGATGAAGCTAGAATATTTGCGCAGACAAGTAGGTTAATGTATGATGAACCAATTGATATAGAGATGGTTGCCAAAAGGATAGGTGATATAAAGCAAATGTACACGCAGCATGGGGGGGTTAGACCATTTGGCGTATCTATAATCTTTGCTGGAGTGGATAAGGGTGGGTGCCAGCTGTTTACTACCGATCCCAGCGGAACATATAGAGCATACAAGGCAGTTGCTATTGGAATAGGGCGTGAGACTGCTGAGAATATACTTAAAGAGGAGTACCGCGACGATATGACCCTTGAAGAAACCATAAAATTGGGCATTAAATGTTTAGTTAAATCTATGCAGGCTAGAGGGGAACAGCCTAGAATTAGAATGGCTATAGTGCCAGTTTCAACCAGAAAGTTTACATTTCTGACAGATGAAGAGATAGAAAAGTATATGAAAGAAGTAATGGGCAGCGAGTGACAATGAGCCGAAATTATACTATTGCGCGCATAAATATAGGAGGAGAAAACTTCGAGATACTTGTAAAACCAGACCTTGCATTCGCTTTCCGTAGCGGTAAATCCGTCCCAGTATCCGATATATTGGTAATCGAAGAGATATTTACTGACGCAAATAAGGGTCAAAGGGCCTCCGAGAAGAAACTTAAAGAGACTTTTGGGACAACGGATCCCATAGAAATAGCGAAGATTATACTTAAAAAGGGGACATTACAATTAACTGCCCAGCAAAGGAAGCAATTAATTGAGGAGAAGCGCAAACAAATAATCGATTTTATATCACGTAATGCTGTTGATCCAAGAACAAAACTTCCGCATCCACCAACGCGTATAGAGCAAGCTCTTGAGCAAATTGGCTTTTCAGTAGACCCGCTTAAGAGCGTTGAGGAGCAGGCTAATGAAGCCATCAAGGCTCTACGCACAATTCTACCAATAAGCATTGAAAAAATATCCGTCGCGGTTAAAGTACCGCCAGAATATGCAAATAAAGTATATGGGGTACTCAAATCTTTTGGCACGATAAAAAATGAAAATTGGTTAACTGACGGATCACTCTCAGTAGTTTTGGAAATGCCAGCGGGATTTTATGGTCCATTCCTAGAGAAAATGGGTGATATGACACGTGGAAATATTGAGGCAAAAATCCTTAAATAAAATAAATCGAGTATAAGAATTATTTTTGGAGGTTTTTATCATGTTTTATTTTGAGAATAGGCAGATTGTAACTCCTGGGGATCTTTTAGCTGAGGGAGATTATATTGCTGGAAATAACACTTATAAGAGTGGGAATAGAATTTACGCAAGCAGGTTAGGGCTTGTCGAGTATCAGGGGAAAACGGTTCAGGTCATCGCTTTAAACACAGTTTATATTCCATCACCAGGAGACCAGGTTATTGGAAGGATTGAAGATGTAAATATTAATGGGTGGACAGTTGATATAAACTCGCCTTATAAGGCTCTTTTAAGAGTTAGCGATGCTGTGAATAAACCATTCAGGCAACAGAAGGATGATTTAACAAGTTTTCTGGATGTTGGTGATCTTATTTTAGCGAAGGTTATAGCGTTTGACAGAACCATGGATCCGTTGCTCACGATACGTGAGCCCGGTCTTGGAAAAATAACTCATGGACAAATAGTAAAAGTGTCACCGGCAAAGATACCGAGAATAATCGGTCGAAGGGCATCAATGGTAAATCTTCTTAAAAGAGAAACCGAATGCAAGATAACCGTTGGACAGAACGGTATAATTTTAGTCTCTGGGCCAACCCCTGAGCATGAGAAGCTTGCTATCTTGGCAATTGAGAAGATATCTCAGGAAGCCCATACCTCAGGGTTAACTGATAGGATATCTGAGATGATAAGAAGGGAGAAGGGGGTGAAAACATAGGCGGAAAGATTAAGTTGATTGACGAGAGTGGTTTAAGGGTTGATGGGCGAAGACCGGATGAGCTTAGACCAATAAAAATGGAGGTTGGAGTGCTAAGCAATGCCGACGGATCGGCTTACATTGAGCAGGGAAAAAGTAAGGTGTTGGCGGCGGTTTATGGTCCAAGGGAACTTCATCCACGCCATTTAGCGCTTCCAGACAGAGCTATTCTTCGATGTAGATATCATATGGCGCCATTCTCCGTTGAGGAGCGTAAGTCCCCTGCACCAAGCAGACGCGAAATAGAGCTCTCTAAGGTTATAAGAGAAGCCCTCGAGCCCGCAATATTCCTAGAAAAGTTCCCGAGAACAGCAATCGATGTGTTCATTGAGGTTTTGCAGGCTGATGGTGGAACAAGATGCGCTGGTACAACCGTCGCGGCCCTTGCGCTGGCTGATGCTGGGATACCTATGAGGGATCTTGTGGCGGCATGCGCTGCCGGGAAAGTTGATGGGATTCTGGTTCTAGATCTTAGTGACATAGAAGATAAGGAGGGCGAGGCTGATATGCCAGTATCATACATGCCTAACCTAGGCTTAATATCACTTCTACAGATGGATGGCAGCCTAACTCTTGAGGAGTTTAAGCAGGCGCTTAATCTTGCGCTAGAGGGATGTAAGCAAATATATAAGCTTCAGAAGGAGGCTTTAAAGGCGAAGTATGTAGCAATAAAGGAGGAAGTTGAATCATGTCTTCAATCATAACATCTCGAATAAGGCAGAGGCAAATATATCAGATGATAGCTTCTGGAAAGAGACTTGATGGTAGAGGTCTAACAGAGTACCGGCCAATAAAAATAGAGAAGGGAATAATTGAGAGGGCTGAGGGGTCAGCGAGGGTTTTACTCGGCAAGACCGAAGTTGTTGCCGGTGTGAAAGTCGAAGTTGGCGAGCCGTTCTCAGATAGACCTAATGAGGGCACCTTCACTATTAACTCAGAGTTTGTACCGCTAGCTTCACCAGAGTTTGAGCCGGGGCCGCCAAACGAAGACGCTATTGAGCTTGCAAGAGTGGTTGATAGAGGAATACGTGAGTCACGGGCAATAGACTTAGAAAAACTCTGTCTGATTCCGGGTAAGAAAGTTTACGTCATATTTATAGACATATATACTCTCAATCATGATGGTAACCTAATAGATGCATCTGCACTAGCGGCTTTAGCAGCCCTAATAAACACAAGGATGCCAGTTTATGCCGTTGAGAATGGTGAGATCAAGAAAACCCCTGAATATATGCCGCTACCAATAATAAATTATCCGATTGCGGTGACCTTCGCAAATGTGGGTGATAAAATGATAGTTGATCCATGGCTCGAGGAAGAGGAGATCATGAGCGCACGACTAACGATAACTCTTGACAAAGATGATAAAATATGTGCCATACAAAAGGGTGAGCATGGAGCCTTGACACCGCAACAGATTTTAGAAGCTGTTCACATAGCTAGAGAGAAGGCCAAAGAGTTAAGAAAACTAGTGAGTGGATAGCTTTGGTTAAAAAAGTTGGTCCAGCTAGAGGATTTGGTGCAAGATATGGAGTTTCGGTTAGGAGACGCTGGGTTAGTATAGTTGCTGAAAAAAAGAAAAAACATATCTGCCCACAATGCGGGTTTAAGGCTGTGCGTAGAGAAAGTGTCGGTATATGGATATGCAAAAAATGCGGACTCAGGTTTGCTGGCGGAGCATATACCCCAGTAACAAAGATTGGCGCGACTATTGAGCGCACTACAAAGGGCGCCTAAAAAAAGGTTTTTTAGTTTATGGTTTTAATAACAACCTCACATAGACCCACAAGAAGAGTTAGAAGTCTATGTAATGATTTAGCTCGTTCAATACCGGGACTTACTAGGGTCAATCGCGGAAAAATGAACTTAATTGAAGTTGCAGAAAAAGCCATTCAAATGAATTCTGACAGGTTTATTATAGTTGATAGGTGGAAGGGCGGGCCTGGGAGAATAAGGCTTTTTAAGATAAGTGATGAGGGAGTCAAGGAGAACCCTCCCCGTCTCTATATTTCCGGAATAAGGTTACGGAGGGAATTCGATATACCACGTGAGTGGATTAAAGAAAAAATTAATCTTCTCTTCTTAGAAGGAAGTAAGGAAGAAAATTTGGAAATAGAGGAATTTAAGTTGGCTATCTCAAACTTTTTTGGGATACCAGTACTTAAAGAGGGTGCTGAAACGCTTGGATATGAAGCATATATTAATATAGTTGCTGGTGAAGATTGTTGGGCAATTATGTCATTTTTCCGCCTACCAGGTAAGACTGAGATTGGTCCGCGCATAAAAATTTCACATATCGTGTGGGATATATGATTAGGGAAGCCTACGCCACTTTACGCATAAAGTATCCCAGCGAGAGAGAAGCTGATGTTGTTTATAAGGCGATCCAACCGGAAACTAAAGTTGTCTTAAGATATCGGACTAGAATTAATATTACAAGGAGCGGTAAGCGCATTATATTGACTTTTGAAGCAAAGGATACGACCGCCTTAAGGGCTTCAGTAAACTCGTATCTAAGCTGGATTATATCACTCAAAAACATTTATGATTTTCTGGAAAAGGAAAAATGAGGTAAAGGCGTTGAGGACATGAGGAATAAAATTAGGAAAATATCTTTAATCCGTATTGAACAATTGTTTGATCTCGCAATTAAGATGTTAGATAAGAGACCAGACTTATCGCAAAGATATGTTGAGATGGCTAGGAAAATATCTATGCGCGCAAGAGCCCGCGTATCAAAGGAGAAGCGAATGCTCATATGTAGACACTGTAAACGATTCATTTTTCCAGGAGTGAGTTCACGTGTCCGTTTACAATCGAAGAGGGAACCACATATAGTCATCACATGTTTATATTGCGGCAAACACATGAGAAAACCGTTAAGGAGGAGGAAATCTTGAGGAGATCCTCGACTAAAAAGATGAGCATGTATATAGAGGCGACAGTCCGGATAGGGAAGAAGGGGATTACTGAATCCCAGATAAAAGAGATATTGAAGCAGCTGAATGTAAGAAAGAGAGTAAAGGTTAAGATATTAAGGTCAGCTTTAACAGAAGCTAGCGTAGAAGAGGTTGCCAAAAAAGTAGCTCACGAAACAGATTCAAAAATAGTTCAGATAATGGGACACACATTTACGATATACAAGCCTAAAAGGAGATCAAAACAGCACAAAACAGCAAATAAGTATTTATAAGACTCTTTCTAGAATAGTGAAAAGGAAAAAGGTTAATTGCGGGGAATGAAAGTGCCGACACCATTTGATGTGCCTGCATCGATATTGATTGAGAGGCTAGCGGAGTATCTAAAAGAGAATTTTGATGCCATAGAGCCGCCCTCATGGACGGCCTATGTAAAAACTGGGGTGCACGCCGAGCGCGCGCCCCAGAATCCGGGCTGGTGGTATATTAGATGCGCCTCCCTCCTCAGAAAAATCTATATTTTTGGGCCTATTGGTGTGGAGCGCCTAAGGGCTAAATATGGTGGTAGAAAAAATATGGGATCTAGACTAAAACATGCTGCAAAGGGCGGCGGCGCAATAATTAGAAAGGCTCTTCAGCAACTTGAGAAGGCTGGGCTAGTGCAAATAATTAAAGGAAGAGGTAGAATAGTAACCCCAGAAGGAAGAAAATTATTAGACACTCTTTCAGCAGATATTAAAAGGGAGATTGAAAAGGTTATTCCGGCGTTAAGTAAATACTAGAGGTGCGCGCTTATGAGCTTAGACGATGATGCTGAAATTGAGGAAATAAGAAGGCGGAAGCTCATGGAGCTACAACAGAAGATCCTCCAGGAGCAGGAGGCTATTGAGGCACAGAAGAAAGCTGAGCTACAAAAACAGGCCGTGCTTAGAAGGATATTGACCTCGGAGGCTAGGCAGAGGCTAGCTAACCTTAAAATGGTTAAGCCAGAATTTGCAGCTCAGCTAGAGACGCAGCTCATTCAGCTTGTGCAGCGCGGGCTCCTTCAGACCCCCATAGACGATGAACAGTTAAAGGAGATTCTGAGAAGGTTACAAGCTGGTAAAAGGGATATTCAGATAAGGAGGATCTAGAGATGGCTAGGTATAAACCATTGGCTAAAAAACTTAGATTAATAAGTGCTGAAAAAGAGAATAGATCGATACCTTCATGGGTTATAGCAAAGACCCTAGGTAAAATTACAAGATTACCAAAAAGGCATTGGAGAAGGACTAAAATAAAGCCTTAGAGGGGATAACATGAGTACAGAAAAAAAGGAGGAGAAGAAAACTGAAGAAGGTAGCGAAGTGATAGAGGAGCGTATTTATACTATCCCGCTTAGTAGAGCTTGGATCATGCCTAGGACAAAAAGGGCTCCAAGGGCGATACGTTTACTTAAGGCCTTTGTGAAGAGACATATGAAGGTTGAGGAGGAATCAATAAAAATTGCAAATGAGGTTAATGAAAAGATCTGGAGTAGAGGTATTCAGAGGCCCCCTCGCAGGATAAGAGTAAAGGTTACAAAAGATAAAGAGGGGCTCATCACAGTTCATTTAGCCGAAGGAGAATAACATGCCGCTCTTTCTTCTAGATGCATTTGGCAGCGCGAGTATAGGTGTTTTTATGCGCGTAACAGAAAAAGTTGTAATTGCACCAAATCAGTTCCCAGAAAGCACAATAAAGAAGATTGAAAGCTGGTTTAATCTTCCCGTTATAAGAACAAATATAGGCGGGTCCGTGCTTATAGGTTCACTTGTATGTGCCAACTCTTACGGTATTGTGTTACCGCACTTTATAAGAGATGAGGAGCTTTCCGTATTAAAAACTTTTGTAAGAGATATTAATATTACTGTAATGGAAGAGAGTAAAAGAACAGCTTTTGGAAATCTAATTTTAGCAAATGATCACGGCGCAATTGCTGATCCAAGACTTAAAAGAGGCGAGATTAAACTCATATCTGACACATTGGGCGTCGAGGTCGTGCAGGGGGAGATAGCTGGACTACCATACGTTGGATCACTAGCAGTTGCAACAAATAGGGGAGTTTTAACTCATCCTCTACTTAAGCCAGAAGAGGAAAAACTTTTAAGCGAGGTATTGAAAGCTCAAGTTAGTGTTGGCACGGTTAATTGTGGAATACCATATGTGGGAACGGGACTTGTGGGAAATAGTCGTGTTGTGGTTGCAGGTTCATTAACAACTGGCCCAGAATTATTTATAATAAGCCAAGCGCTTAAGGTGGTTGGCGAAAATGAGTGAGATCAAAACGTATACGGTGATTGGAAGAATAGATAAGCCGAACTTCAAAACAATGTTTAGGAAAAATATTAGGGCGTTAAAGCCGGAACACGCTATAGAAGAGGTTTATAAGTTGATTGGTAGCAAGCACAGGGTTAAGCGTTTCCACATAAAGATAATTAAGATTGAGGAAGATGCTGAGAAAGAAAAGCGTTAATATAAACCTGTCTGAAATAAAGTGTTAGGGTGCTTTTTTCATGTCAGCGCGGCCTGAAAATGTTGAGGAGGAAATCAGGAGACTAGTAGTTGAGATCAGGCTCCTTGAAAGCACAGCTGAGCAACTACAGGCTAGGATGAACCTTGTTAACGCAGCCTTAACGGAACTCAATTTGGCTAGCATGGCGCTTGAGGGTATTGAAAATAAGAGCTCCGACTACATTTTTGTTCCAATTGGTGGTGGATCATATATTAAGGCTAGACTTGAAGATACCAATAAGGTCGTATATGGGATAGGTGCAGGAGTGGCTATTGAGAAGACGCTTAAAGAGGCAAAGGATGATATTGCAAATAGGATAGCCGAACTGAGTAAGGCTAAAGTGGCATTGGAGCAACAATTGAATCAAGTTTTAGCTAGAATGCAGGAGGAACAAAATAGGCTTCAAGAGTTAACCTCTTTGCTAAGGAGAACTGAGATGAAAAAGTGATGTTTGAGAGACTACGCGAGACTCTGACCGGACTTATAGAAAAAATTTCTACCGTTGAGCTTAGGCCAGAAAAAATTCAGGAGATACTCTGGGAGCTGAAACTTACACTCATAGAGAATGATGTGGCATTAGTCGTCGCAGAACATATATGCAACGAGGTGGAGAAGAGACTCTCCGGCTTAAAGGTAGGCAGATTTGAGGATAGACGTAAAATAGTTAAGGAAATATTAAGAGAAGTTCTTCTTGATTTATTTAAAATCCAAGATAGTGTGGACTTATTTAGCATTGTTGAGAAAAAGCGTGGTCTAAGAGAACCATGTATAATCGTTTTTGTCGGAGTGAATGGAACAGGGAAAACCACAACTATAGCTAAAATGGCGAATCTATTCCTTAAGAGGGGCTACTCTATATTATTGGCCTGCAGCGATACGTTTAGGGCAGGCTCAATAGAGCAGCTTGAGCAGCACGCCAAGAGGCTGGGTGTCCCAATGATAAAGCATAAGTATGGCTCTGACGCCACAGCAGTAGCCTATGACGCCGTTCAGTACGCTAGGGCTAAAGGGATAAACGTTGTTTTAGTGGATACCGCTGGGAGGATGCAGACAAATAAGAACCTCATGGCTGAGATGGAAAAGATTGTGCGCGTTGTTAAGCCAGATATAGTAATATTTGTTGGTGATGCCCTCATAGGGAATGATGCTGTTATGCAGGCCGAGGAATTTAATAAGTACGTAAATATAACCGGCTCTATATTGACCAAGATGGACGCGGATGCAAAGGGTGGTGCAGCAATATCAATAGCCTATGTGACAAAGAAGCCAATATTATTCCTGGGCGTTGGACAAAAATATGATGATATAGAAGTCTTTAAACCAGAAGTTATTGTAGATCGTATAATTGGCTCGTGAAGAAGCCATTTTGAGACGAGACTTTAGAGAGGATGTTGGTCAGATGAGTAACTCTCGGTCATAGGCTTATTTATCCCTTGACTCTTCCTACATCATCCCAAGAACATATTACTTTTTCTTTCTTAAATTTAATCTTGTTATTCCCCTGATTTTGCGTCATGCAGGCCAAACTAAGGAATAAGTTTAACGAAACCAATATTATGTGAATAAATTTCTGATAAATATTGCTTAATTAAGTTTTTACCTTTGAAGAAGATAATATATCTTTATGAAAAACTTATTTCTGTAGAGTGGACTCAAATGCAGTCACAGAAAAGAAAACCCCTGAAAAAGAGCGTTGAAGGAGAATTTGATGAGGGTGCTGGTGTAAACAATCTCATTGAAACTCTCTTAAGAAGCTTTTTAAAAAGCGAAAGTAATTATGGCTTAATAACCGACATAAGGACCGATGTAAACAACGTCTTTAGGCTTGTGAAGGAGTTAATTGCCGAGAAGAATCTTAACATATACGCATTAAAAGTCAGGGATGAGATATATCTATCTAAGGCGGTTGAACACTTCAATGAATTATATAAAGTTGTAAGAGAAAGATCGCAATTAAAAATAAAAAAGGGCATAGTAGAGATATGGGATGATAGCGATAACAAAATACTGCATTTTTTTGTGCCATCTTTAAGAAGACATCTTCCAATAGAATATGAAAGTGAGCATGAGAAGAAGGAAATTATGGAGAACCTTTTAGAAGCTCATTTAGACTAGCATTTATTTTAGCGTCTAGGCTTCTCCTTCTTTCCGGTAATCAAGTCTTGTAAGGCTATTCCATTAACTGTTACGACTTTCCATCTAACTCCCGGGATGTCCCCCATTGAACGCCCCCTTGAGCCACCTATACCAGCAATAATAACTTCGTCGTGTTCATCAACAACATTTAGCGCTCCGTCACCTGGAAGGAAAGCCGTTACAACCTTACCATTCTTTATTAACTGGACTCTAACACACTTTCGTATAGCGCTGTTCGGCTGTTTACTTTCTCTACCAACTTTCTCTAAAACTATTCCGCGGGCCATCGGGGCTCCTTCAAGTGGGTCTGCTTTCTCATCAAGCATAAGCATACGTCTCTTATAATACCTATCCTTCCAGCGGAACTTCTTTCTCCTCAACCTAAGTTTTCTTGCCACGAACTCCCCTCTGGACTTCTTAGCCATAATATCTTACCTCACACCCTTACACATTGCCAAAATATTCTTAGTTTATAAATGTTTCGCCGACTTTAGACTATCAGAACATTGTTTATATTAAAGTAGCGCTTTGCAAGAACCCTCGCTTTCTCAGCGTTTCGTCCATTTTTTCCTATTGCGACACCCTTATCCTTACTGTCTACTGAGATGACAGCTATCATGCTTCCATCAGGTCTCTTGGTTATCCGAATCTCCTTGACATTTGCCGGCTTCAGAATATTCTTTAAGAACTGCACAGGATCTTCAGAGAATTCAACTATCTCATATTTCTTTCCAGTAATTTTTTCAAGAAGTGCTATGTTTCTTCCACCCTTGCCTATTGCTAGTCCAGCTTCTCCCTCCTTGATTACGAAGATTATTCTGTCAAATTTGTTGTCTATTATGCAGTCTCTGACCATGGCGCCAGTTATGCTCTCAAAGAGACGCATATGTTCTAGCTCTTCATTAGTGAGACGAATACCCTTAGACACTTCCACCACCCACAAACTCAAGTATATTTGAGTCTCCTGGATCTCTTATAGTGAGAGCGGCAACTACAAATGGTTTTCCACAAGCTGAACCTAAATCTATACTGGAGCCAGGATATACAAGTAATGGAATATTTGACAATTTACAGTATTGCTCAATTTTTTCACGTATATTTTGTGGGCAGTTTGAGGCAATTATTATCATCTTAGCCCTGCCAGTTAAAGCACTCTTCATAGCAATATTTGAACCAAATAAAATTTTTCCGCTTCTAACAGATATACTAAGAGACTTATCTATTTCACTTTTGCTAAATTTATTCAACTTTCTTGTTCACCTCCATTGCTAGGGGCAGTCACATAAATATCTACTATCCCAGTACCAACAGGTATTATCTGACCGACAATAACGTTCTCTGTCACACCTTTGAGAGGATCAATTTCACCTCTAATAGCTGCCTCAACAATATTTGGAACAGTTATCTCAAAGGCCGCTCTGGCTAAAACGCTTGGCTTCTCACCGCTAACCCCATGACGGCCTATTTGCCTAACAGCGCCTGTCACGGTCATCATATCGGCTACAAGCATTATATGTCTAATATCAACATCTAATCCCTGTTCATGCAAAACGCCCATAGCCTCCTCAATAATAGCGTTTCTAGCAGCCTCTATGCCTAACGTCTTCTCTATTTCATGAATATTGTTAGTTGTTGTTCTCGTCGGGTCAATACCTATAACCTCCAGAACCTTGGGTAATTTAGATCCGTCAGTCCTTATAATCCACTCACCATTCTCTTCAGACACGTAAACCCTCTTTATTCCAGGTATACCCTTCACGTGATAAGACATGACCCTATTTAATAGCTTTTTCGCATTCACTTTCTTCTTCGGTTCAATAATCATCACGTTTTTCTCAAACCTTACTGAGCAGCTTGGAATATTAATTGTCTTGCTTAGAGATTCTAAGGTTATACCGCGTTCGCTCATACTCCGCTCATTCAGCTTTACTATAAGGCTACCGGTTTCCGGATCTACGTAAGTCTCCTCTGAAATATCCTCAACAGTTGTATATAGGATGCTTTGAGCAACCTCCATTGCTTTTTCCCGGCTCTTTTTATGCTCTTCGTCAAGATAAATTGTCATTATTGGTGTTGATGGTTCCCTCCTAGCGTCAACTATTTCGATCAGACGCGGCAGACCGAGAGTTACGTTTTGCTCTCTAACACCAGCATAGTGAAAAGTCCTGAGGGTCATCTGTGTGCCGGGTTCGCCAATAGATTGAGCGGCCACAACCCCAACCGCCTCACCAGGCTCAACCAACGCCTTCTTATAGCGCTTCACCGTTAGATTAACGGCTAAATCTACACCCTCTTTACTTAAACCGGAAGCTAGGAGACCCTCCATAAGCTCATGGGCAAGTAGTGGTGTAATTTCTGCCTTAACTTTATTCACTTGTTCTTCAATGTATTCTTTTGGAGCCAGCTCACCCACTTCGACTATAAGTCTAACTTGCTCAATAAGTCTGCTAATGTTAACAGCCTTTCCATGATCACTCTTAGATGGATCCACGCCGTCCTCGCCATAAATAAACTGGATTATTTCGCCTAATGGATTTCTTACTGTTCCATCATATTCAACGCGTAGGTGCTCAAGGGCATTAACTAGTCTCCTCTGCATATAACCACTCTGCTGAGTTCTCACAGCCGTGTCTACTAAACCTTCACGCCCACCCATAGCATGGAAGAAGAACTCTATTGGATCTAAACCATCCCTATAAGATGAATATACAAAGCCCCTAGCCTTAGGCGATGGGTCCCCGATCCTGAAGTGTGGTAAGGCTCTTTCCATGTATCCGCGTATAATACGCTTTCCTCTAACAGATTGTTGCCCAAGCATAGCGGTCATTTGACAAATGTTAAGGGTCGTTCCTCTAGCACCTGTTTTTGTCATAATTATGCCGGAGTTCTCCATACTAAGATCATCCTCAGCAACCTTCCCAGCTTTTTCTCTTGCCTCAGCAAGCTCATTCATCACATAGAGTTCAAAGGAGTCCTCAAGGGTTTGGCCTGGAAGTCTCTCAAGAGTCCCATCACGTAATGCTTTAACTAACGACTCTACCTTCTTCTCGGAATTTCTTATTATTTGGCGTATCTTCTTTTTAGCATCGGCTGATAGATCAAGCTCGTCAAGCGAGTATGTGAAGCCACGTATAGTTATAAAACTATTGAGAAGGCGGCACAATTGATTAAGGAATTTTCTACCAGCCTCCGTCCCATAATCCTTTATTATCCTATGCAACACGCTCTCAGACTTCTCAGCACCAATAGAGTTCTTATCAATTACGCCCTTAACCAAAACACCATTTTTAATGACGACATAAGCATCATAGGGGCATTCTTCCTTCAAACACACCCCACAGTTTCTACAAACACTTGATTTAAGGGCATAGTTAAAGTCTTTTGGTAGGAATAGACTAAATATTTGCTTTCCAGTCCATAAAGGTTCAGGCTCTTTAATTGCGGGCTCGGGAAGAGGACCATCATAACCAGCCGCAGCTAATAGTTGGCAGGTTTCTTTTTCATTTAAAAGGGTCTCTTTTCTCGTCAAAAGGTATGCCGCTGTAATGAAATCTCTTATAGCGCCTATTATAGGCCCACCAAACCTTGGTGAGAGTATATGATCTTGAACCTGCATCAGCAGACGGGCTTCTGTCTGAGCCTCCTCGCTCTGTGGAACATGAAGATTCATTTCATCCCCATCGAAATCCGCATTATATGGCGGGCAAACACACAAGTGAAGCCTAAAAGTCTTGCCTGGAAGCACTTTGACATAGTGAGCCATTATAGACATTCTGTGGAGAGAAGGTTGCCTATTAAATATCACTATGTCGCCATCCTGAAGGTGTCTCTCAACAATGAAGCCTATCTCAAGCGCTTCCGCGAGCTTCTCTCTATCACTAACGAATTCAAGTCTAATACGCTTACCATCAGGCCTGATAATATATTGTGCTCCAGGATACACATTCGGCCCATTTTTTACGAGCTGACGGAGCCTTTCAATATTCCATGGAGTAACCTTTTCTGGAACAGTTAATCTCATAGCAACGCTTATTGGAACCCCAACCTCATTTATATCTAGGTTTGAGTCTGGACTAATGACTGTACGAGCCGAAAAGTCAACCCTCTTACCCGAAAGGTTACCTCTAAATCTACCTTCTTTACCCTTCAGGCGTTGGGACAACGTCTTAAGAGCTCTTCCAGAGCGGTGCCTTGAGGGCGGTATACCTGAAGCTTCATTGTTGAAGTATGTTGTGACATGATACTCTAAGAGCTCTGACAAGTCTTGTATTATTAGGGTGGGTGCGCCAGCCTCAATATTCTCTTTTAATCTTTGATTTATCCTTATTATATCGACGAGCTTATGCGTCAGGTCGTCTTCCGACCTTATACCAGATTCAAGAGTTATAGATGGTCTAACATATACTGGCGGAACCGGCAATACCTGTATAATCATCCATTCCGGGCGGGCATGTTTAGGATCAAAGCCAAGTAGTTCAAGGTCTTCATCTGGAACCCTCTCAAACCTTTCACGTATCATACTTGCGCTTAAGCGTTGTGACCCGCCCTCCTCTGTATACTCATGGAATATTGTTGGTTTTGTGAATTCTATCTTGTATTGTTTCGTGCCACACCATGGACACTCATGATTTTTTTTAGCCTCCTCAAAAACTCTACTATAAAATAATGATGGGACATTCCCAAGCATCTTTTTGAGTCTTTCCATCCTAGCTCTTAAAGACTTTGTTGTCTTTTCCGGAAGTAGAATGCGCCCACAATTTCTGCAAATCACCTGTAAGAGGTTGTAGATGATCTCGGCGAATTCTACGTGAATTACTGGTACTGCAAGTTCTATGCGGCCGAAGTGCCCTGGGCAATTAACTGACGTATTGCTACATGTTTTGCATCTCTGTCCTGGCTCTAAGACTCCTAGACGGCTATCCATAAGGCCAGAAGGAATTGCCGCTCCATCTTCATCATAAGTATCAGCTGTTTGTATCTCTACGACAGACAATCTCCTAATTTCCTGAGGCGAAAGAATCCCGAATTTAATGTGATCTATCACCTTATATGCTTCTTCAACCAGCGCCATTCTATGTCCTCTCCCTTAACCTAAGCCTTGGCGCAATACATAAACTCATCAATTCTTGGAGTAATAGCTTGAATGCATAGGAGACTATGACTGGGGAAACTTTAGCTTTATCGCCGCATAGGTGGCATATATATCTCCGCTGTCTCATATCGTAGTAGGCTATAAGACCGCAGTTTTCGCAGACATAAAGCGTATATTTATCCGATTCCTCAAGGAGCCTATCTTGAAGGAGCATGGCAGCTCCATGGCCAATTAAACAGTCTCTCTCCATCTCACCAAAACGTAATCCGCCTCCTCTAGCCCTTCCCTCAGTTGGCTGCCTAGTCAACATTTGAACTTGGCCTCTAGCCCGCGCATGTATCTTATCAGCAACCATATGATGTAACTTCTGATAATAAACGACTCCAATAAATATGTCCGCCACATATTTTTCTCCAGTCACACCATTATATAAGACTTCACATCCGGTATGACTAAAGCCCAAATTAATGAGCATGCGCTTTAAAATTTCACCTCTTTTCTCACCCACAAATGGCGTCCCATCCATAAATTCTCCCTTAAGAGCAGCTATCTTGCCTGCAAGAGACTCTAGAAATTGACCTATCGTCATTCTAGATGGAATAGCATGTGGATTAATTATTATATCAGGGATAATACCATCTACTGAGAAGGGCATATCCTCTTGAGGGACAATCATCCCTATAACGCCCTTCTGTCCATGTCTCGAAGCAAATTTATCACCTATCTCCGGTATACGTTCATCTCTAACCCTAACTTTAACCAGCTTATTCCCTTCATTAGTCTCCGTTATGAAGACCGCGTCTACAACACCCTTCTCCGAGGGTCTCATTTCAACAGATGAGTCTCTCATCGTCGGGCCTCGGACCTCGAACTCCTTATACTCCTCCAAGAACCTCGGCGGGCTTACCCTACCTATTAGTATATCTCCACCTGAAACTTCGGCTTCGAGACTAACTATTCCATCAGGTTCAAGGAAGCGATAATACTGTTCACCGCGATACCCTCTTGTTCC
>JAWBXL010000020.1:0-24954 GCA_038867895.1 Bathyarchaeia archaeon
CGAGCCTCCATTGGATAAATCTCATGACGCGTGCCATCCACCTCAATAGTATAAGGTCCATATATAACCCCATTCTCCGTTTCACGCGCAATGAAAACTTTACCAAACCTTATTTTATATGGCTTCTCAGGAACCTCTATCTCTATCTCACCAACCTCATTAATTATTTCCTGGAGACCATGCTCTATAAATTCGTTATAGGAGTCAAGGTGCTGTCTGACAAGCCCTTTCTCCTCGATGAATGATTTAAACACAATGAAAGATTCTTCTGGGTTAATCAACCTCTTAAGGCCCCCCTAAGACCATAAACTTAAACCTAGAGTTATATAAGGATTTCATCACATATCAGCAGCTCTATGGCAAAATAAACAACAAAGGAGAAACTAATAAACTTTGCTTTTCCACAAAAAATGTTAACTGATTATTCATGAAGATAAAACAAAAAGTTTTTAAAAAGTTATGCCCCAGCTCCGCAGGCCGACGTCATAATCCTGGCTAGACCACGGGTCCAATAATGTTATTGGCGGACCCGGGGGGATTTGAACCCCCGACCTCCGGCTTTCCGCGCTGGGGCATCAAGTTATAATGTTTATGTGCGGCAATTAAAATATTTCTTGTTGCCTACTCCTTTTTTGATAATTTATGAAAGATTAATGGCATGCTGCTGGAGAATGTGAAAAGAAGAGATGGACAATTTTGAAATATTATAGTTGCTTATAGTATGATTATTCTCTTCTTGATTTCCTCCGGATTATTTACCACTTCTGTTAGGTCTTCCACCATCTCTAATGTTCCAAGATAATTTCCATTTTTGTCTCTGACGGCGAGCACCATAACCCTTATTATCCTGTCTCCGAGTCTAGTCCAATATTCTCTATGATCATCCTTACCGGATTTTAAATCATTAACAACACTCTTAACAAAATTTTCCAGTCTCGGTGGGTGGCAATACTCGAACCTTCTGCCAATTAGGGTTCTCGTCCTTACAAAGCCCTTTCTAAAGACGCTCTCTGAGAAAAACGTAACTCTATTGTTTGCATCCGCATATGTTATCTCGATTGGCATATGCCTAAATATTGCTTCTACCTCGTTCTTGCTTAGAAAGCCAGTGTCGAATTCTATATCACCCTCGGACTCAACCTTATAGGTGTCCGGAGCCAAAGTTGCCAGCGCGGCAGACTTAAACTCTTGCGGAAGTCTTTCAAGTTGCTCTGGCGTAATAATATCGCTAACCTCGTAGGGTAATATGGGCTTGGCTTTTGGCGTCCATTCGACCTCCACTGGCATTAGGTAGCCTATATTCCTCGCTGTCTCATGTATGGCTGCCCACTCACCCTCAGAGAAGAGTGCCCAAACTGATGGGAAGAGTATACTCTCCTCCCTGAAAACCAGATCAGATATCTCCTTTGATATCTCTTTAGCCTTCTCCACTATACTCTTAACGTACTCACCTGGGCTAGATAACCCCCTTTCAATGAGGATGGATAGCTCCCTGAGTTTAATTATTGCTTGATCTTCCTTACCCCAGAGGACTCTCGGTACGGCAGTTACACCTCTCCTCTCAAGATATGGGAAAATCAGCATTTGAATTTTCCTGTAGTGTAGCCTAAGCCTCCTGAGCCCTGCTACAATGTCACTTATAGATCTTAAATGGTTTACAGCCTCCTCTGGCCTTGCTCTACTTAAGGCCTCTACGTAGACGTTTAGAGTCTCAGCAAGTCTGATTACGTGCTCATTCTCCCTCGAAAGAAGATCTAATGGATGACCCTTAGGAACATCCTTAAGCTCGCCTGGGCGCAACAGGTCTCTCAAGAGCTCCACGTGCAGATCGCAAAGTTTTAAGATTTCGGATACAGGGATCCCCTCTTTAATAAGTTCCTGTTCAATTAAGGGTATTTCGAATGGCGAAATCTCTTTTAAGGCGTCTCTAATCTTATGCTTCAGCTCCTCAACCGATGCGCCCCTATGAAGTTCCTTCAAAATACTCTTTAAGACTTCGATCTTTTCCCTACTAATCGACATAAAGGATACCCTCTAATAAAAATTAAGGGTTATCTAATAAATAATAATTTCAAAGGATGGACTGCAATAATGCAGCTTAAGGAGATGGGGCTGGAGATCTTCATGTTAACGGGAAACAGCGAGTGGGACGGCAAGAGCCATAGCTAGATAATTGAACATCAGCAACGTTATTGCCAATGTCCTGCCATGGGAGAAGGCTAACATTATAAAGAAGATGCGGGGGTGAGGGCAAAGTGGTTGTAATAGTTGGCGATGGTGTTGATAATGCGCCGGCCCTAGCCCAGGCAGATATCGGTATAACTATAGGAGGCGAACGGATATATCGAAGGAGACTGGTGGAATAATCCTAGTTAAGGATGATTTAAGGGATGTTGTTAGAACTATAAGACTTAGTAAGGCGACTATGAGGAAGATTAAGCGGAACCTGTTCTGGGCCCTAACATATAATTATGCTCTCAATTCCAATAGCAGCCATTGGATTATTAACTTCACTGATATCAGCAGGAGCAATGGCATTCAGCTCACTATTCGTAGCAGTTAACTCAGCAACTCTAGAAATACGAAAACTACGAATATAAGTTTATAAAAATAATCTTTAATGGGCGATCTTGTATGGCTAGAGATCCTGTCTGCGGGATGAATGTTGATGAGAAAACCGCCAAATTCAAATCGGAATACGCTGGCAAAACATACTACTTCTGCAGCAAATATTGTAAAGATTCTTTTGATAAGAACCCAGCTAAATATATGGGCAAATAACTATAAGTAGCTTACTTTGAGTGAACCTAGCCGTTACCTGAGAGAACGAAACTATATTCTAAAGATATTTATCTGGTCATCGTCCATAGCTACTGCTATTATTTCGCTTCTTTCCTCTCCACGTTTGAAGAGAACTTTTATTGGGATGCTCTTGGGGGCGTCCGAGTAACGTATAGTGATTGCCGCGGCCTTCTCCACGACTTCTGGTTTCGATTCATTCGCAATTAATGTTACTGGCCCCATATAATCACAAACTATTAAATATGGCATCATGTTCTTCTCAGCTATTTCTAAAAGTCTATTGTTCTCATTCCTATTCCTTCCAACTATAATCTTAATCCCATCAATTCTAAAATGTCTACCGATCATCAAGAGAATAATATCATCTAAGGTTAATTTTCTCTCATGCCTTAAATGATCCTTTACTCTGCGGGCGAATTCTGGGTCGGTTAATAGGCATCCTCCCGCTGGGTTTGGATAATCCTTTATGCCATATTTCGCCGCTAACTCGATCTGTGGCGTTCTTCTTCTGCCCCTGATGGCAAAAAGCTTCTCTCTATCAATCCACCCCATCTTCTCGGCTTCAGTCGGTGGCAGCAGTTTAGCTGATAGTGGTCTTAGAACCTTGCCCTCAAGCCCTGCTTCCCGCTCTATTATCTGTATAGCCCTAAATCTTTGAGAAAACGGTCTTTCATCGAGAACCTCTCCTGTTACAAGGAAATCAGCGCCTATATTCTCAGCAATCTCTTTAGCTTTTTTAAACATGAGTATCCGGCAATCTATACAGGGATTCATCTGGCTTCCATAGCCATAGCGTGGATTAGCAAGGATATCGAGAAATTCTTGACCTAAAAAGATTACATGAATCTTTATGCCAAGCTCCTCAGAGAGCTTATCCATGAACTTAGAATCATATTTACAGAAGGGTGTTACAAAATGGACTGCATCGACGCCCACACCATGCTCCATGACTATTTTTGTAGCAAGTAGACTATCTAGACCACCAGAAAGTAGCACCAGAGCCTTTGGTCTATCTTTTCTTAACACCATGTATTTATGGCTCCTCCATTATCAAATTTTTTAATAAACATAACACAGTTATAAATATATATGAGCGAAAAATTTGTGTAATGGATCCAACAACGAGGGACATAAAAAGGTGATTAAATATGCTGGTTGAATACGATGTCATAAGATTCGATCTATTTAATCGTACCTTTGAATCTTTAAAAAATGCTACAGTGCTCGAGGAAGTAGTTAGCGCATACATTAACGGAGATTTCTACGCATCTTTTCATTGTCTCCCCACGCAGCTCAAGGAGCTTATAGTGGGACACCTTCTAACCGAGGATATAATAGAGGACGTGAAAAATATCGCAAGTATAGAAGTTTCCGGAAAAAACATCCATGTTAAATTGCATGATAATATTCCCTTTGTTTCTAAGGGACAACGATTAATAACTACTTTTTGTAGTGGCAGTAATATTCGACGGCATCTTTCAGAGAAGGCTCATAAACTTAGATCTAATAAGACGAAGTTTCTTGTTGAAGTTGTCTTTAAGGCTGTTGAAGTGTTGAATTCGTTTTCCTCGATTCACAGGGCTTCTAGGGGCTCTCATAGCGCTGTCCTCGTTGATGGAAATGGTAATGCTATATCGTTTTCAGAGGATGTCGGTAGACATAATGCGATCGACAAGGTTATTGGCGATGCTGCCCTCAAAGGCATAGACCTCACAAAACTACTTTTGGCATCTACCGGCAGACTTACCTCAGAAATAGTCATCAAAGCTTCTCAGGTTGGAATACCAATCCTAGTCTCACTTGCAGCTCCCACAAGCTTAGGTGTAAGTATAGCTAATGATCTCGGATTAACACTTGTAGGACTCGTTGGAAGAAGATGTTTCAACATTTACACACTTCCAGAAAGAATAGAAGGAACGGAAGAATGGAGAGATATTTACGAAAAGGTTCATGTATCTAAAAGTTGATGAGCGTTATTTTAAGACTTCAAAAAGAATTATTATATCATTTTCAGATATGTGAACCATATTTAAACATCCTGAACGCTCTCTCGGCAACGTAAACCAAAGAAGGCTAACAGATTTGCAATAACAAAGATGCCAAAACATTCGCCCAGAATGCAAAATATAAATTGAAAAAATCATAATAGAGTATATTTAAGCCAAGATCTCTTGGAGGAGAATATTATTGGTATTAAAAGCGGCATGTGGAAACTTCTTTATCCTTTTCAGCCTACTTGAGAAAAGGGCTGCGGAGGCTTATGAGCATGGGTCTTGAAGATTGTGAGCAACGCTTACAATTTTAAAAATTGTCTTGCGAGAGTGTTAATTTTATGTTAAAGAGGAAAGTCTCATTTTTAGCAGCCTCAGCTACAGCATCATTTTTAACTCCATTTATAGCCATAGCCGTGAATGTTGCTCTTCCATCCATATCTAACGTCTTTAGCGTCGATCTTGCCATTGCCAATTGGGTCGTCAATTCATATCTAATTTCTATGGCTTCGACAATACTGCTGATGGGAGCTATAGCGGATTGGATTGGCAAAGAGCCGATATTCGTTGTTGGAGCAACAATCTTCGCAGCCACCTCATTCTTAACACCATATGCGGGAAACTTTGCTCTCCTTATAGTTTTGAGGTGTATTCAGGGGGTTGGCGCCGCTATGATCTCGGGGACGGCTGTCGCAATACTTGCAAGTATATTTCCAGAGAAAACTGGCTTTGCAATTGGGCTGAATACGGCAGCCGTATATGTGGGGACGACACTTGGTCCATCTTTAGGCGGCTTCCTCGTCGATTACGCTGGGTGGCACTCATTATTCACATTAACAGGCACCGTTGCCCTCATGAGTATCTTATTATCTCTTCTTTCCATAGATATTGTTAAAAAAAGTTTAGGGAGGAAACCTCGCTTTCAAACACTGTTTGTATTCGCCGTATCTACGATCCTTGTTACCTTCGGCTCCTCATATGCCAGTAGCCTATATGGTTCAATAATTCTATCTTTAGGGCTAATAGCGTTCGCATCAACATTATATGTGGAATATAGAAGATCCCTGAACCTCATTAAAGAGATTTTTGGGAGAAGAGTTTTTCTGGCATATATGACGGCTCTTCTGAACTATATTGCTACTTATGCTCTTTCAATATTATTCAGCAACTTCTTGCAGGTTGAAAGAGGTTTTAAGGCTAGGGAGGCGGGTATTATACTTCTGGCGCAACCACTTCCCCAAATGCTTTTATCCCCGATGGCTGGGCATTTAGCCGATAAATTGAATCCAGGTTTACTTACAGTTGTTGGCATGACTTTAATTGTGTTAGGCATAGGATCCTCAATAATAACATATAGATGGTTAATCTTTCTAATAGTCTCATTAGTCTTTATTGGAATAGGCTTTGCATTCTTCGCGTCACCAAATACAACGCAGGTTATGCACGGCGTTCCAAGAGAAGCATTTGCACTAGCATCATCATTCCTAGGTTTAATGAGATTTCTAGGTCAATCTTTGAGCACATCGATATTAACAGCATCAATGCTGGCCTTAAGACCCTTTACAGTTTCTATAGAGATAGCACTAATAATATACGCGTTTACAGCAGCTTGCGGGACAGCTACCGCCATTCTCTCAATATACGCTGATCAAGTTTAAACTTGGGATATTGGAATAATAAGTCTCGCACTTCGCAGGGAAAGCCTCAAACACTAGAAAAATTCTTGCATAGAGACGCTACGCCAATATAGAAATAGAAAGAAGATAGCTTAAGCTATTGGTATAATTTTGTCTTCTCAATATTACTTTTCCCTATCAGCTTTTCCCGCAAACTTTCAGTTTCATGCAAGCAAATGAACCAACAAAGAGGGAAATCAGAGTCTCATTGCGCGTCTGTTAAAAACTATGAAAAATATAATGCATAGTATTGTTAGTATGGCGGCGATTACTAAGAGTAAGGTTATATTCTCTCCTGCCCCAAGGATTATTGGTATCGGCCCTAGAAGGAAGATTAAACCAAAAGAGCCTGCAAGCCCAGAGAATAGGGCTGTTAGCATTAAAATGATTACTCCAGCGAATATCAGCATGAACCCAATGATAAATAATTTTATGGCTGATGGTATCGGAGGCGCTATTTCTTCGAATTCCCCTTGAGGAGCCATCTCCGCTCTGCTTTTTCCATAACAATCTAGGCACAACCATGTATGTGGCTCTATGCATTGCTCGCATACAGCTCGACCACATCCTTGGCAAATATATTTTGAAGCTCTCTCACCGCATACCTCGCATACTCTCATGATCCTTTCAATCCTCCTGGGCCAGCCTAACTGCTGATTAAGAAGCTCATGGCTATGATGAAAGCCAGCATGATAATTATTAGTATGGCTGAAAGAATTATGAGGATTTTCACGGACTCCTTATCCGTACCGAAAATTATTGGTATTGGCCCAAGCATAATCAGCGCTCCTCCCCTAAACCTGCCCTCTCGCCTCCCTGCAGATCTAAAAATAAATATTATTACTGCTATAAAAGATATTATTAACCCGGCCATTATTAGAATCCAGCCAACGGCAACGCTGGTTGCGAGCATATTCATGTTTAATTACCCAAAATTATATTTTTGGAGCACAGTTATATTCTTATAGCTCTCTAGATAATCCTACTTTTAGTTGATTGGAGATGACGTTAACCCTCGAACAAATTATTGCTAAAATTCTTTCCGTAAGACCTGAATTAACCAGAGAGGATCTTATGAGGATGATTGAAGAAAAGGAAAAATTGGCCAGCGGTTTTCTAACGCGGGAGAGCGCTGCTTTATCGTTGGCCGCTGAGATGGGTATTCTCATTAAACCCAATTTTAAATATGAAATTTTAATAAAAGATTTAGTTTCTGGCCTACGTAACGTTACTGTCACTGGCCGGGTGATATATATATCTCAGCTAGAAAGGTTTAGCCAACATGATGGAAAGGAAAAGGCAAAAAGAAGCATGAACATAGCTGATAAAACTGGCGTTGTTAAGGTTATTCTATGGAATGACAAGGCTATTTCCATCAGTCCTGAAAACCTAATAGATAGGATAGTAAGGTTATCACATCTTTCTGTAAGGCGTAGGGCCGGAGGAAGGTTAGAGTTAAATGTTGGATCAAGGAGCATAATAGAGGTCGATCCAAAGGAGATTAAAAGTGAAGATTACCCGCCTTTAACCCTCTTTGTGAAGAAGGTTAACGAGTTATCTCAATATAAAGGCAAGACTGTTAATATTCTTGGTTTGATTGAACGGGTTTATCCAACAACTATATTTAAAAGGCAAGATGGGACAGAGGGTAAAGTGAGACGCGCAGAGATTGCCGATAAGATTAGCAAAGCTACTCTCATACTCTGGGACAATAACGCAGATCTCCTTTCAGAGTTTCATGCTGGGAGATATGCCATAGTGTTCGGGGTAAGGGTCAAGGAGCGTTTTGACAGGAGACTTGAACTGCACTCCGGAAATAAAACGCAGGTTATTACAATAGAAAGAGAGCCTTCAGGCTTTTAGATAAAACATTAATAAAAACAAAAATAAAGAAAGAGGTGTTTGTCGTGTTTACTCTTTCTTCACCAGCGATATCTCTATTGTTGAGACATTCACTTTCGGTCGGTCTGGGCTACTCATCTCTTGAGTACCTATCTCAATTTTCTCGATGACTAGGTCTTTTATAAAGGCACGGCGAAGCAGCTCAACAACGTCGACCGCCCTGCTTATCGCTCTTCCCCTAGCCTTCACAACAACTTTCTTTGCACCGGAGTTAAATGCTGTAAGACACGCAACCACATAGTTCATTACTGGTTTCTTTCCAACCATCACCTGACTCTCTTCGACCATAGCGCATCTCTACTCCTTTTCGTTGCACCTTCTTTTTAAATCACCCTTAATTTTTGCACAACTATGATATAATGTTTTCCTTAAATCCTCTATTTATTTTAAACTATTATTTTTTAAATTTTAAATTCCTATAGAAATAAAGATGATTGCAAGAAGCGCTCCGAGAACTGCGAATATCACGGAATTTTTCTTCGCTTTTCTGAGCACGCTATCCGTTAATAGACTTAGCTCGCTTATTCTTCTTTCGCCAATCACTTTAACCCCTTCAATATTTATCTTACACCACGCAACCTCTGATGACTCTTCACTTTCCAAGGCTTCGTAAACAGCTTTCTTAACTTCGTTAATAATCCTTTCATGCTCTATAACTTCGCCTACTGGATGATACCCTCTCTTATTTAGTACAATGGCACTAACAGCATGCGTATCGGTTGTAAAAATTTCGCCGCTATCTATGCCAATCTCTCTAAGGCTTGACAAAATCTTTTCTCGCAGACCAGATACCATATTATTTCCATCTATGGTAACATAAGCCGTTTTTTGCCCATTAACCTCTATAACAACTGCCGTTATTCCTCCAGGACCTATACCTTCTTTAAGCCCCAGGTCTTCTGGAACGGATTTTCCAGCGCCAACTCTTATATCACTAAACATTGCATGCCTGAGAAGACTTGCTTTTTCCAGAGCTAGGTAGGCTGCCTCTTCAAGGATTCTTGTAGATCTCTCCATGTTAAATGGTCCGTTAGTGCTATTGTGGGCATCAATAATAACAGCCCAAGAGAAGCCATGCTCCATTGCCCTCTTAACAATTGCGTCATTAATTTCAAGCGGTAAATCCTCCATAGTTTCAGGGGAGTTCGTCAGAGTCATAAATACACAATTGTTAAAGATCTGGCATCCAACTTTAGCTCCATCCCTCTCTATCATAAAGAATTTAGTTACCTTCTCGGAGAAATTATGAGACCTTTTCAAAGATTCAATTAATCTCTTAATGACCTTTTCATTTTCTGTTTGGGAAGGTAGATCAAGCTCGTGCCCGGAAACTCCATGAGGAACGGAAACTATGCATTGAAACTCTTTTTCCAAGTATTCCTTTATCATACTCGGAAGAAGACTGCTTCCAACATTTTTGAATGGCCCCGGGTGTATATTTGGAATAATCATTATTGCTTTTAATTTATCAGTATTTTTTGCTCTAAATATCAGCGCTGATGCAGAAACATTTCTTTCTTCGCTTAATCGCTTTAATACTTCTTCGAATGGCTCTTTAACACCTTCGGTCCAGTTGGCTATAAATGCTTTAGCTATTTCAAGCGATGGTACGCCAAGCACTTTTCTTCCTTCCTTATTCAGGGATTTCGTAAAAAGCCATACACCCAAAATAGAGAATACTAACGCTAAGAGGAGGGGGAAAAGAAGATTAGATAAATAGATTTTGCCTTGATTAAAAAATGCCACCAACATTGTTAAAAGTAATAAGAGAAGCACAGGTTGAAATACGCTTAAGGCAATTTTTGATTTTCTACTGGAAAAAGAGATCGTGTCAATTATTAAAAGACGTAAAGACGACGATGAAAAAAGTCCTAGAGAAAGTACTTTAATATAAATATCAACATGTGAATTCTTAAACACTAAGCTGACCGCAACAAAGATCGTGAAGAGGAGATTAGAAATAAATGAGAGAAAAGTTATCCTCCTAAGATCGTTTAAGACTACGTCCTGCTTAAGCAGCGTCTTATTAATTAAATAGTCTGAAAATAAAGTTAAAGTAAAAAAGATAGATCCAAAAAATACGCTTCTCACGAGAATATTCTCCATTATTGATGTTGGAAAGTTGCAGGATAAGCTCACTAAAAATCCAAGGGGGAAGATTCCTAGGTATAATGTTATGAGGAGTATTTTAAGGGAAGGAAGATTGAAGAGGGAGGAGTAATGCTTGACCGCGAGATTAATAGTTTCTCTATGAGACATTTTTTCCATAGTTTTCTCCTCTAAGGAGAATTTGCGTAATTTAAGTTCAATGCCTAATGAAGAAGATTATGCGTAAAACTGAATCACTATGCACATTATGATGAACACGACGGTCAAAATTATTAGCATTCTTGGTTTTATTTTTATCCCAAGGCTTTCATCCTCAAAAAATCTTAGCAACCCGGCACCTGTAGCTGGTGGGGGCGAGCTTCTCTGTCTACGAATCTTCCTTTTCTTACTCAAGTTCCAGACACCTAATCAAATTAAGACAACCAGGTCTTAAATTAAGTTTTTGGCTTAAAGCTCTAATTTCTCTTTACCAATTTTCTTGTCAAGGCAAGCTTTAACAAAACCATAGTATTCAGGACTTGGCTTTCCAAGCCTACTCTTAAATTCTCCATGAAATTGTGATGCAAAAAAGAAGAATTTATCTGGCAACTCCAGAATTTCCATTCTTCTTCCATCAGGGCTTCTTCCGGAGAATATGAGACCATGATTTTCTAGTGTTTCCACGTATTCTGGGTTCACCTCATATCTGTGTCTATGTCTCTCATACACCTCTGTTACACCATACAATTTGTAGGCTAATGTTCCCTCCCTAATAATTACCTTTTGTGACCCTAAACGCATAGTAGCCCCCTTATAGGTTATCTGTTGTTGCTCTGGCATCAAGTCGACCACTGGATGAATAGTTTTCTCATTGATCTCTCTACTACTTGCATCCTTCAATCCACATACATTTTTTGCAAACTCGACGACAGCCAGCTGAAATCCAAAGCAGATACCTAAAAAGGGAATATTATTTTCCCTCGCAAATTGAATAGCCATCATTTTGCCAAGGGCGCCACGCGGACCGAAGCCATATGGAACAAATATTCCATCATAATCTTTAAGCATGCTAATTTTCTCAGGCTTTTCTTCAAATGTTTCCGCCTCAATATAATCTATTATAACTCTTGTGTTACAAGCCGCGCCTGCATGCTTAAATGCCTCATTCATGCTAACATAACTATCTGCTAGACCAGCATACTTGCCAACTAAAGCCACTCTAATGGTATATTCACAGTTCTTTAATGCGTTAACGAAGCTCTTCCATCTTTCCATTTCATAATTATTAATTTGTTTTGGTACAAGGCCGAGACGCTTACATATGTAATCTCCCATCCCCTGACCATCGAGGATTAGGGGGACTTCATAAACTGTTGGGACATTATATGAGCAGAAGACGGCTTCTTTTGGTATTGTCCCAAATAGGGCGATTTTCTCAAGAACATCTTTTGTAATCATCTTTACGCATCTGGATACTATTATATCTGGCTGTATGCCTATTCTGCGAAGTTCATTTACGCTATGCTGGAGCGGCTTAGTCTTCATCTCCAATGTTACATCTAATATTGGCACTAGGGCTACATGAATATAAAGTGTGTTTTCATAACCCTCCTCCAGGCGCATCTGCCTTATCGCTTCTAAAAATGGCAGCCCCTCTATATCTCCAACAGTTCCACCACATTCTGTGAGGACAACATCCACCTTGGATTTCTCGGCAACCATACGTATTCTACGCTTAATCTCATCGGTTATATGAGGTATTATTTGAACACATTTCCCAAGATAATCTCCTCTTCTCTCCCTCTCAATCACGGTTTGATATATCTGCCCAGTTGTAATATTATTCTCCTTGGAAAGGTTGATGTCCAAAAATCTTTCATACCATCCTAAATCAAGATCAGTTTCTCCACCATCCTCCGTGACGAAGATCTCGCCATGAACATACGGATTCATTGTTCCCGCATCAACATTTACATACGGATCTATTTTTATCGCCGTAACCGTGAATCCTCTAAATTGAAGCATTTTCCCCACGGAAGATGTGACAACCCCCTTACCTACAGAGCTTAATACCCCACCAGTAACAAAAATATATTTAGTCATATTCAATTAACCCTCCCATATAAGGGAAACATACAAAAGTTATCAGGTATTTAACAATTTAAGCGTTATTCAAGTGAATTAATATTAAAAATACATTTTTGAGTCACTTTTTAGGTTCTAGCCTCTCTATTCCATTCATGTAGGGTCTTAGAACCTCCGGTATTATGATAGATCCATCTTTCTGCTGGTAATGTTCCAGAATAGCCATCATTGTTCTGCTAGTTGCCAGAGCCGTGCTGTTAAGTGTATGTACATAGCCCTTCGGCGGCCTACCCGGGCCCTCACGGTACTTTATATTTAATCTTCTGGCTTGGTAGTCAGTACAGTTTGAATTCGAACCTATCTCCCTAAACTTCCCGTCAGCCATCCAAACCTCAGTATCATATTTCTTAGCGGCAACGGTCCCAATATCTCCAGTACAAACGTTAACTACACGATAATGTAGCCCAAGCATCTGATACATTTCTTCACAGTTCCGCTGTAGCTCTTCATGAATCCCCCATGACTGCTCAGGAAGACAAAAAACAAACTGCTCAATCTTATTGAATTGGTGCATCCTAAAGAAGCCCTTTGTATATTTTCCGTGGGCTCCGACCTCCTTCCTAAAATTAGTGCTTACTCCAACAAACTTTAGTGGGAGCTGATCTTTATCTAAGACCTCGTCCATAAACATCGCCGCTATCGGATGCTCGCTTGTGGCAATTAAGTAAAGGTCTTCATTCTCAATCTTATACATAACCTTCTCGAAATCTTCGATGTCAACGCAACCCTCATATGGTTTTCTTCGCATCATGTATGGAGGCATAATAAGAGTGAATCCTCTCTTTCTAAGGAAATCTATCGCAAACCTCTGTATTGCAAGATCTAAGAGAACAAGTTCCTCCTTAAAGTAGAAGAAACCTGCCCCGGAGACCTTATTAGCCCTTTCCTCATCCACTAAACCCAAATTTTTAGCTATTTCTATGTGACTTTTTGGCGGAAAATCAAATTTTGGTGGGGAACCCCATCGCCTTATTTCCACATTATCATTTTCATCCTTCCCATAAGGAACACTTTCATGAAGTAGGTTAGGTATTCGCATGAGTAGATGCCTTGCCCTCCGTTGGTTTTCATTTACCTGATCCTCCAGCAACTTAATCTCATTTTGTATTCTTTCAGCCTCGAGAAGTAGTTCTCTGGGATCCTCTCCAATCTTTTTAATCTGCGCTACCTTAACGCTAAGCTCATTTCTGATTCTTCTGAGATTATTTAGTTTTGTTTGCAATTCCCGCCACTTTTTATCTGCCTCTATAAACTCTTCAAGTATCCTCAGCTTTTCCGGATCGTCTCTGCGCTTAATGTTCTCCCGAACAAAATCCGGGTTCTCTCTTATTAGCTTAGCATCGATCATTCTTCTCTAGCCCTCTTCAGAAATATTAGAAGTTAATGTGAGAGCATAAATATTAATATTCTTTTCTAACTTTTCTAAGCAAACCTTTAATATAACCCTATCTCCATTATTTTAGGTTTAGCGCGGTGATGCATGCTTGTCAAAGAGTACACGCATCAAGGATAAATGGCGTAGTAAGAAGTGGTATACTGTAGTCGCCCCACACTATTTTGGTAGCATTGAGATAGGCGCTATACCCGCTGAGGAGCCAGAAAATCTGCTGGGAAGAGTTGTTGAAACAACACTCTACGATATAACCCAAGACTTTTCTCATCAATATCTGAAGACATATTTCCAAATAGTCAGCGTGGATGGAAAAAAAGCTCTAACAATATTCAAAGGGCACGAATACTCTAGAGATTATCTTAGGAGCCTTATTAGAAGGAAGACAACTAAGGTTGATGGAATATTCAATATTACAACAAAAGATGGCTATAAAATAAGGGTTGCAGCCGCCGCCTTCACATTAACTAGAATAAAAACATCTCAAGAAAGATCCATCCGCGCAATAATGAAGAAAATAATTGAGGAAAAAGCAAAAACATTAACATTTGAGCAATTCGTTCAGGAGGCAGTTCTCGGAAAAATTGCTTCAGACATATATAATGAGGCTAAGAAAATAACGCCGTTACGCCACGTAGGCATAAGAAAGTCAAAGCTACTTTCTAAACCAGAGATTCAAGCAACAATGATAACAAAAACTCCGGAGACCGAGATGACTGAAAAAGAGGGTGTTTCAAAGGGACTTTCAAGCGGAACTGGAATTTCAAATGAAGAAGAATAAATTAGATTAACATAAATGGTGTTATTAGCTGTAGCATATGAGCAAAGGTGGAGACATCACTCATTCTAGGAGAAAAGTCGCCCGCGAGGCTGCTCTTCTACTTTATACATTGCAGGAGAAAGAGTTTAAGCAGGCAAAAGAAAAGGCTGCAGAAGTACTTGGTCTAAGGGTTTTGCCGTCAAATTTTGAGGTTGCTGAGGAGTTAGATCGTATTTCGGAGGAGTATGAGGGTGAGGAAAGACGAATTCGCCTAATACGTATGCGGAGAGAAGCCCTTGAAATAATGGAGCTATTATCTGCTTTTCACCCGAGACTTATAGGTAGCGTTTGGAGGGGGACAGCGAATAAGAACAGCGATATAGACATAGTTGTTTTCTCGCAGGAGAGGGAAACAGTTATCGAGGTTATCAGGAAAAGTGGCTTAAGAATATTAGATATGGAGACGGTGCCCTCAGGAAAGGATGGAGGTGGCGAACTTCTTCACATTTTTATCGATCTTCCTTCTGGGGATAAGGTAGAGATAACTGTTAAAAGACAGGAAGATATGATAAAAGATGAAATCTGTGACATATACGGCGACATTAAGAAGGGGTTAACGATTTCTCAACTAAGAGAAGTTCTCAAAAAGGACCCTCAAAGAAGATTTATCCCTAAACGAAGAAAGCGATAAATAGAAAATTTGAGTATCTTTTAAATTCCCCTAAAACAATAATACTATTTGAGGCAGACCTAATGGAGATCGATAAGGATATATTTAGAAGAATGTTTCCCAATCTTGCTAAAGAAATGGAGACGGGTATATGCAAAATAACAATATCTTCTGTAAGGTTGGATCCAGAGGAGGGAGAAAAGGCTGCGTCAAGGAAGTTCGATGGGTATAATCCGGATGTAATCGATTTTATAAGGAGATGCGATACTGAAGAGCAGGCTGAGGAGATAATAGCGTACTTAGAGAAGAAAGGTGAAATAAGCCAGAGCTATGCGTCAAACCTTCGAAAGCAACTTAAGGAGAAGGGAGTTAGGAGCTTTGGTCCAAAAAAGGAGGAGGCATATTATCTTAGACAGGCTGGATACCGCTAAATGGTGAATTCCTTATAATACTGTTCATCATCTGCTAATTTAATGCTAATAGGGATTAATTATGAGACAAATAAGGGCGTTGTTGGCAGGTTTTCTATTTCTAATGGCTTTCATCGCTAGCTTTTCTACACAGAAAGCTTTTTGCAGCGTGAATAGTGTCTCTGGGCTCTCTATAAACGTCGAGAGAAAAATCGTGATCCAAGATGGTGGATACATTATGATTAATGATACATTTCTCTTCATATCAGATGATGAAAACGCCCAATTACCACAGTCCTACTTAATTGGCATACCGAGCAACTATTATGGAAACCTAGTTTACTTATCGGCACATGATCCCTATGGAGCTCTCCAGACCGAAGTCTCTGAGGAAGAGGACTCTTTTAAATGGTTCAATGTTTCTCTCAGAGCAAGGGTGGACAGGGGTCAACCATATAATTTCACTTTGACAACAGTTTTCTCCAACCTGATTGAGAGAGAAGTTGAGAATAGATTTCGCGCAGTCTTCCCGTTATATCCAGCATTAAGAGATGAGATTAATCTCTGCAATGTAACACTAATACTTACACCCAAGGCTGAAGTTCTAATGGAGGATTTTCCGCAAGAAATCTTTTTAAACATGACCAGTGACTTCAGGTTACTTAATAATTTGACGAGCCCACTTCCATCTTACATGAATATTTCATCGTGGGTAGAGTTTTCAGATGAAACCTTCAGTATTCTTAAGATATTGGAGGTGAAAAGAGAGATTTCTGTTGATGGTTGGGGGAGAATATATGCAACTGATTTATATGACATGAATGCTGTTAACGTTGATATTCTTAGTATAGTCCTGCCACCAAACTCAACAGATATATCCATATATGACGCGTATGAGAAATACCCAAGCAGTAACATGCTAATTGAAGAAAATTTGGAGCACAACGTGATTATAAAGGTTATTCTTCCTGATAAGTTAAGGAACAGTGAAAAGATAAAGCTAGCCGTGTCGTATTCATTACCCTACCGGAGATATGTTGAGAGAAATGATTGGCAAAAGTATACATTGAGAATCAATATTACAAGGCCGAGTGAATGGTTTATCCCCCGAATCACCGTATCAGTTTTGTTGCCTGAGGGGGCGAGCGCTATGGGCGGGGACCGGCATCCTCAGGCAATTAACTATGAAAAGATAGGCTTTTTCCAGGAAAAGGTAACTTTTGTTTATTATAATGTAACAAAATATAAGGATTTAGACTCACTAAGTGTTAAGTATCAATATATTGTTCTCTGGGCCGCTTTCAGACCAACAATATTGGCTATAATCTTAATCGGTTTGGCTAGCATAATAGTTATATTCGTTAAACCACCTAGCGGAACTAAGGTTTTAGAATTTTCTTCAGAAAGGTTAAGGGCTTTAATTGAAGCGTACGAGGATGTGGAGCGCATCTCCTCTGAATTGGAATCTTTAAGGCAGCAGTATACTGGAGGAAAAATTCCAAAGCGGAGGTATCAATTGACAAGAAAGATGATTGAGACTCAGCTTCACCAGGCGCAAAAGAGATTTAGGGAACTTAAAGCCGAAATAGAGTCTAGTGGAGGACGTTATGCTGAGATGGTGAGGCAGATGGAAAAGGCAAGCGCCAACATTGAATCTTCAAAGAGGAGTATTGAGGAGGCTGATCTTAGGCTTCATCGGGGGGAAATATCCGCTGAAGAGTACCGTAAAATTACTAAGGAATACGCCCGAAGAATTGAGAAAGCGAAAGCTGTTGTAGAGGAAGTTATTCTAAAACTTAAGGAAGAAATTTTGTAAGAGACTTTGAGGCTTCTTCAGAGTACTAATTTCTTCAATTTTATATTCTGAATCTGAATTGGCAATTACTTATATTTATTCTTAGGAATGTTAGTTTCAGATCATGAAGACGCTCGTCCACGAGGATATTTCAGGGTCTCCCCGAATATTTTTGGGAAATTTCCAAGAATTTCTGGGACTCTCTGAATACGAGACGAGAATTTATGAGTTTTTAGTGAGCGAGGCCCCATCAACAGCCAGAAAAATAAGCGTTAAGTGCGGTGTTCCTAGAACAAAAGTTTACTGCGTTCTTAGAAGGCTTTTGGAGCAGAACATGATCGCCGAAGTACCCTTGAATCCAAAACTTTTTATTGCTCTTCCACCCGACGAAACGTTAAGGCCCATTATAAATATCTATGAAAAACTATAAAAAGGCTTCATGAAGCCTTTACGAGCCTCCAGAAAAAAATATGAGGAAACCATGAAAGCCAAATTGATCCGTGAGGAGACCTGGATATTAATTGGAAATAAAGCTTTGGAAAGGGTGCTAGATCTTCTTTCAAGCGCTGAAAAACATGTTGAGTTTTTCTTTTCTTGGAAGTTTTTCTTCAGATCTATAATTTCTTAAATGGAATTCTTAACGATCTACTTGAAAAAGGCGTGAGCGTTTACTTATATGTTCCATCCAGCCCGAAGGCTGACAAGAGGCTATGCTACAACATTAGCTTACGCTGTAAAGTTTTACGCGGTCTTCCTCCAATCCAAATTGTGTTGGTTGACGATAAATATGTTATACTTCATCCTGCGGAAGCCGAGAGCAGCTTCCCTATAGAGAGCGAATGGATTATAATTCATATGGAAAGATATTTGATGTTTTCAGTGAAATCTTACTTTGTCTCAAGAGGAAAAATACTCATCAGTAATAGGAATTTTTTCTCGAGGAGCCAAAAGTTTTTATTTTAGTAAATACTTCTTTCTGAAATTCAAATTGAGGTGTTTGTGTATGGTGAAGATAGAGGTTGATCAGGAGAAGTGTACTGGCTGCGGATCATGTGTCGACGTCTGCCCCGTAGGAACATATGAGCTTAAGGAGGGAAAGTCGGTACCTGTTAATGTTGACGCTTGTCTCGTTTGCAGGGCGTGTGAAACACAATGCCCAAGCGGAGCCATAACCGTTACTGAATAGGTCATGAAGATTTTTCGCAGCCATTTTATAGGGACCAGTATCTTGATTGAACCCTTCGGACCTCCCCAATTATTTTTTTCGCTGCTCTCTCCGCCCACAAATTTATTGGTGGCCGTTTATCCTTCACCCCAACATTTACACCAGCCATTATAAATAGGATCGTTGCCACAATTTTTCTCAGAAACCTAAGGTTGTATCCCCCCTCAAGGATGGCAACCATTTTTCCATCACATATTTTCTCCGCCGCGCTAACTATCCTCTGAAATATTCTCGGATATATGTGGGCTGAGAGAAATAATTCTGAAACAGTATCCATGTAATAACCGTCAAAGCCGGCTGAAATTAAGATGAAATGAGGCTTATATTGTTCAGCTATTGGTAAAACTATTTCTTTAAATGCCCTCCAATAAGAGGGGTCTCCAGCCCCATAGGGTAAAGGTATATTAACTGTGTAGCCCATCCCCTCCTCTACGCCAACCTCCCGAATAAAGCCAGTTTTAGGAAATTCCGTTGGATCCTCATGAATACTTATATAGAGAACATTGCTTGTATCATAGAAGATCTTCTGTGTACCATTACCGTGGTGCGCATCTATATCTGATATTAGCACCCTCTTAATTCCTCTCTTTTCAATAAGATGTTTTGCCGCTAGAGCAGCATTATTAAATATACAGAAGCCCATAGAGCGATCTGGCTCAGCGTGATGCCCAGGCGGTCTAGCCAGCACAAATGCGTTCTTGAAAACTCCAAGGGAAACTTTATCCACAGCATCTATTGCTCCGCCAGCAGCAAGCACAGCAGCACCGAAGCTTCCCTGCGATACTGGCGTCTCCTCATGAATTAGGCCACCTCCAGCCTCACATACACGCTTAATAAACTCAATATATTCGCGCTTATGAACTAGCTGTAGCTCTTCCATGCTCGCGTATCTGGGCTCCAATAAAATTATTCTATCTCCGCTGAGAACCTTGCTCTCTCTAATGCCACCCATTGCGGCGGTTAGGCGCTGAGGTCTCTCCGGGCAATTTCCAGTTTCATGCTCTAGGTACTTGGAAGAATAAATTAGAGCTGTCTTCATGTGGGGCTCGAACCCTCCTAAAAATTTTATTGATGAGTTCCTGCCCGCTTAGTCCGCTTCTTCTAGCGATTCTCCTAAGCGCTTTGTCCACGCCTGTTCCATATTGAATAGCCTTTTTAGGCTTAAGATATACTGTAGCCGGCAAACCGATTTGCTCAGCATATTTTCTCAAAATTCTTTTTCTGAGCGGGTCGCTCATAGATGATATTTTCATCGTCACTGGTATATTAAGGGCAAACTCAACCAACTTATAGTCCATATATGGGAACCTTGCCTCCACACCATGAAACGCGCATATTTTTTCACTCATCTCCAAAGAATCTTTGTAAATATTAATCGTATCTAAAAATAACGCCGTTTCGGCATCCTCAAAAGACCTCGCGTATTCTTTTAGGTATTTATGGTATCCTCCAAATAATTCGTCTCCTCCATGCCCGAAAAATATTGCCCTACAATTCATTTTAGAGGATACCTCAGCGATCCAGTACTCTGGAATTTTAATTGAAGCCTTCAGGGCATTTGGCTCCTCGATCAGCCATATAATCTTAGGTAAGGTTTCCTCAACGTCCCTCAGAGCATATGTTACAGTTCTAATTCGCAAACCAGTTTCTTTAGCAAAGTTTTCGGCATTCTCAATATCTTTTGATCCCTCCAGCCCAACAGTTATTAGGATAGCATCGGCATGAGCCCCTCTGATCAGGGCGGCAATGATACTGCTGTCTAGCCCGCCAGAGAATGACACAGAAATTTTCCCTTCTAGACCAATGAGTCTCTTCCTAATGGCTTCTAAAAAAAGGATATGCAATTTCTCCAATATGGCCTTTTCATCCCTGATTAGACCAACGCTTGGTCTCTTTAAGGCTTTAACCTGCCTAAAAACTATGCCCTCCTTCGTTATCTCCGCGATGCAACCCGGCGGAAAAGACTTTATTTTATCGTCTTCTGCACCGAGCGACCATAATGCTTTCCGCTCAGAGGCAAATGCTAGGTAACGGTTATTCTCAAAGAAGTAGAGAGGAACGCCGCCTATAACATCCCTCCCAATAAGCAGCCGTTGCCCACTGAGGACTGCGAGGACAAAATCCCCCTCCACCTCACTGATAATCTTCCTCAAGGATTCTTCTTCCTCATACCGCTCAATTATTTTGTAGACCTCGCTTTTCCCGGATGACGGCGAATATACTCTACCTTCTAAAACAACTTTCAAATTTTTTATTTCAACTGGTTGTGGATCATCTTCTGGGAGAACACGCCTATAATTGTAGGCTAAAGCTATGTTTGAGTCCAAGTTTTTTGATAGATCGCTTAAGTCGTATATGTTTCCTGCCATAATAGTCGCTTTATCAGTTGCAATGCCATGGAAATCTGATCCTCTATGCTTAAGCGCATTAAGCATTTTTACGGCTTCTGGAACAACATTCTCCCTATATCTCGAGATTATTGCCACCAAAGCTCCCATCACTAAAAGCCATCCCACCTACCCTAAAGATTATTTTTAGGAGATAATGAAATTAATTTCATCTTGTAATATTCAGTTTATGGGGAGCACGAAATGCCAATTTTACCAATAGACACGGGACGTTACGGAACCCCTGAAATGCTTAGGGTCTTTGAAGAGGAAAATTATATTCAAAAGATGCTTGACGTTGAGGCTGCGCTAGCGTGGGCTCAAAGCGAGGTTGGCGAGATCCCGAAAGAGGCTGCCGAGAAAATATCTGAAATTGCATCGACAAAATATGTTAAGGTTAGCCGCGTCAAGGAGATTGAGAGGGAGATCAAGCATGATGTCATGGCTCTTGTCAGAGCTCTAGCCGAAGCTTGCGGGCCAAGTGGAGCATACGTGCACCTAGGCATAACGAGCTATGACGTTGTTGATACTGCTAGGGCACTGCAGCTCAAGGAGGCCCTAAAAATAATCGAACAGCGTTTAAATAATTTGGAGCTTGTCTTGCTTAAACTCGCTGACCGCTATAAAAACACTATGATGATGGGGCGCACCCATGGACAGCACGCGCTTCCAATAACGTTTGGATTTAAGATGGCCGGGTGGATGCGTGAGATATCAAGGCATATTCAGAGGCTCAGGGAATGCGAGAAGCGTATCTTGGTTGGCAAGATAACTGGCGCCGTGGGCACACAGGCTGGTTTAGGACCCAACGCTATGAAAATTCAGGAGCTTGTTATGCAGAGGCTTGGTCTCAGACTGGCCGGCATCACGACGCAGATAATATCCCGGGATGTACATGCGGAGCTAATATGTCTCTTGGCCATGATAGCCTCAACGCTAGATAAATTCGCTACTGAGATAAGAGAGCTTCAGAGGACGGAGATAGCGGAGGTCTTTGAGCCCTTTGAAGTGGGGAGGCAGGTTGGCAGCTCAACAATGCCCCATAAACGTAATCCAGAGATCTGCGAAAGAATATGCGGTTTAGCGAAGGTTATCCGGGGGCTCGTCATACCAGCCCTAGAGAATATTCCAACATGGCATGAAAGGGATCTAACGCAATCATCGGCTGAGAGGTTCATTATACCGGAAGCTTGCATTCTAGTCGATTACATGCTTTACCTGATGACAAATGTTCTCTCAAACCTTGAGGTTGATGAGAAAAAGATGCTAGAAAACATAGGCTTAACGCAAGGTAGGGCCCTCTCAGAGGCGGTTATGATAGCTCTCACGAAAAGGGGCATGAGCAGGCAGGAAGCCCACGAGATCCTGAGGAAGCTGGCTATTATAAGTGCCAGAGAAAAGATGCCATTTAAGGAAACACTAATAAACAGCGAGGCCATTAGGAGACTCTTAACTCCCGAGGAGATAAATGAGATTCTGGACCCAAGAAATTATCTCGGAACAACAGTCGAGCAGGTTGAGCAGGCTATAAAGGAAACCCTTCATGAAAGAAAAGAAAGGGGACTAAATGACCATTTAATAAGAGGTTTTCAGCGGCCGCTCTAATTAACCATTAAAGACTATGCTGCATGCTCGATCCAACGTTTTTAATCATTCTCTTAAGGGACGCGGAATAACTACTAAAGTCTGAGTTCTCATGACGCCCTTTATACTTTGAATCTTCTCAATTATTCTCCCAAGATCCTCCATCTTCTTAAACTCAACCTGGATTACATCATCAAATTGCCCGGTTACAGCGCATGCCTCCTTCACACCCTCAACATTAAGGGCAGCCTCAGCCACTTCCCATATCATACGTGGCTCAGAATTCACAAGAATATACGCCTTCACGAGATCACCCAATAATAAATGTAGATATAAAAGCATAAAATATTAACCTCAGAAGATGTTTTCTTTTCGTGGAGAGATAATTTTAGAGAGAAGTGTTCATAAGTATTTTGTGGTGATCTTGATGAGGAGGGCGTTGAGGTCTCTTTTAACAGTGTCAATCGCAATAGCAGGTTTAGCGGCTCTCTGGGCTCTAGCTCTACCGGGAATTTTACCGGAGGAGCTACGCCAAACCTATTTATTTTACTTTGCCATCATCAGGGCGGTAACGGTCGCTATAATCGGCTTCCTCATAATTCAGCTACTGACATCAGTATTAACCGTGAAACTTAAGCACCTAGGCAGGGAAGTTTATCTTCTAAGGAATGTCATAGCCATAATAGGTTACATTATAATTGGCTTCATTATTCTAGCATTATTTGAGGTTACTGGTGTAAGTGCTGTTGCGGGTGCAACTGTTTCGGGGCTTGTAATTGGCTTAGCCCTACAGCCAGTATTATCAAACCTTTTCGCTGGCATATTTATTCTTGGAACAGGCTTCCTAAAGCCCGGATCCACCATCAAAATATCGGGAGGATTACCAATATCGCCAGTAGTATTACCAGCCTACAAGATGTTCAGCAGGGATGAGTTTATACCGGTTTTAAGGGGAACGATTGTTGAGGTGGGTTTAATGCATACAAGAATTTTATCAGAGAGCGGAGAGCTCATGAAGGTGCCAAATAACATAATTTTCTCTAGCAGTATTGTTATGGAGGAGAAAGAGGAGCCGAAAATCGTAAGAGTTAGATACGAGTTTCCAGTAGAATATGACCCGGATATCGTTCTTAAAAAGATCCGGGATGAGCTGTCCAAGAATAATTTTATAGGTTGTAGAGTATATCTTGAGGAGCAAAGCGACAAAAACAATTATATAGTTCTCATAATAGCCGAAAGCCCACCAAACACAAAGATTAGAGAATATAGGTCAGATCTACTGAAGCATGTAATTAGAGTTCATAGAGAACTCATGCTTTCATCCAAGACATAGGGCAATCGGACAATCCGTAACAAACAGATAAGAAAATGTTACCCTAAGTGGATCCTAGCATATGGGTATTTTCCCATACGCCAGATCCATTATAAACTCTTCTATATTCTCCAGCTCATACCGAACTATATCTTTAACCTTCATCTCCACACCGTTTAATTCTCCATCCGTTATTAACTGAACGGCTGTTACAGCTGGTTGATTTATGGGCTGCCCAATCTTACTCAACATCCACACATAAACTTCTTTCACACCACTTATTTCTTTGTAGACTTTGTTGGCAATTCTATGCGTCAGCAAGTTGTATATTTTGCCAACGTGGCTGACAGGGTTCTTTCCAGCGGCGGCCTCGGAGCACTGTGGCCTATTAAGCGATATTAACCCGTTAACTCTATTTCCCCTACCAACTTGTCCTGAATCGGCTCCGTCAGCGCTGGTGCCAAGTACTGTTAGATAAACTCCATCCACGCCCCTACCCGGCGCATCTAAGGTATTAAGTTCGATGGAAATCCTATCAAAGCCCTCACCATTCTTCTCAATAAACTTTCTTATGTCTTCTATAATGTTCTCCTTTCTTTCGAAGTAATATTTCTCATCTGTTATAAAACGGTCTACAAAAGCCATCGATATGGTGAGATTTAGACTTCTGCCCCTTCTAAAGCCCATAACCTTAATATCTTCACCAGTCTCCGGAAACCTCCTTTTAAAGTCCCTAGAGTTAAGATATTTTTCGAGACTGAAAACGGTCTTCTCAGTCAGTGTTGGTGGCGCCCATCCCACAGCGGCCGAGGTATCA
>JAWBXL010000021.1:0-24202 GCA_038867895.1 Bathyarchaeia archaeon
AGGGAGAAGACGGGGCAGCCGATACTCCACGTCACCGGAGTAGACGTGGTCGCGGATATATATGGCGTGAAGGAGACAATCTTAGCCATAAAAGGCTATGTTACAAGGATGAGGGAGACCGGAGACTTAAGCATATTATTGCTTAAGCCAGGATACCCGGACCTAGAAAAGATCCTCGCCGCAACAGCAGACATACACCTAAAGATTACGCGGAAGCATGGAATTGCACTTGTTTATGGCATAAAGCCCAGAACAAACCTCCATGTGCTAGAAATGGATACATCAAAGGGCTATCCAATGCCGAAGTTAACACCGATAACCTAGAAAGAGAATACTAAATTTTATTGTCCTGAAATATCTTCCTTGATTTTCTGTTCTAGGCTTTTAACTTTTCCATCCTCTACAACATTGATGCGGGTTGGCAGCCTAACTCTATAACCCAGGCGCAGAAAAAGTCCATAAAGATCCTCACCGCTTATCTTATCCCTTATCTTTCCCTCTGAAATCAGCTTAACAAGTGATCTCTCAATATAGGCTGCAATCTCAGGATACTGAGATTTTGCGGCATTAAAGACCTCCCAAGCCCTATCAACAAAAAACTTGTCTAAAATCTCCCGTGGATTAATTTCTTTTGTCCTCTCGCTCTCAGTCTTTTTCTTCTCGATCTGCCTCTTAAGCTCCATCATCTTCTTATACCTAATCATCTCTAGCTCTAGATCAGACATCCCAGAACCACCTGCCCCCTAATCATCCTCTTAAAGAGTATTCTTTCCAGCCATATTATAAGCATGTCGTTTTAGGCTAGGTCTCCGCTAATATCCCTCAGCCTTATACTTTAGGATGGCTGCCACCCCACCAAACGATTTCAGCAGCATTTGACCCTCCTCCGTCTCAGGCGAGATCACCTCGACCCTCGATCCAGCATTCTCAGCCAGCTCAGCTAATTCCTCGATAATCTCCTTCTCATCAGTAACCTCAAGAGTTTGATTGTTACATTTTGGGCAGGGCCTGCCAATAAGCGATTGCGTAAAGCCCAAAACATCAGAGTTTTTCATGGTCTCATTAAAGGTGTAGCCGCATGAGGAACAGCCAACAGTTACGCGAACAGTATCCAGGGCCTCGGATAGTAAAAGCGTATCAACTATGCCCAGCTTAAGAGCCCTCCTAACATCCGTCTCTCCATATGTTGCTAAGCCAGTATCATGCCCAACCTCATACAGGAACTTCTGGACAAGATGCCTTTCCTCAATATATCTCACGCTTCTCATTATGTCCGGCGCCTTCTCAAGAACCTCCTTTACGCCCTGCTCGCCAGTATAAGATGTGTCTACGACCCCTATTATCTTCGCCTTAAGCCTATAATCTAGATAGTCACCCTCCTCAAAATCATATTTCGTTGGGCCCGGCCCGCCGATAATTATTCCCTTCAAATTCTCTATTGACAGAAAAATCTCATTTGCATGGGAGCCAATCCGCTTAAAGAACTCGTTAACTTGCATCTCACGTATACGCTCAAATCTTCTGGCAGACTGTCCGCCAGCACGATGCTTTCCAGGTATCCCAGAAGTTATTTCCTCGATTATTTCTAGCCTCCGCCCCTTTATAGTGGCAAAAGTAGCCTCACTCGTGTCGACTAGTATGACGCCATAAGTCTCCTTCTCTTTAATAAGATCTTTCAGGTGCTCTATATGAAACTTTGAGTCACACCTATAGAGGTAAATATTTATTGGCTCAGGCGGGATAATAACATAGATCTCCATTCTCTCGCTGCCAGGCCCGCCCTGAGGTATTGCCCCACAGAATATTACAAGCCCGGTTTCAGGGACCTCCCTAAAGAGTTTAAGTCTCTGCATAACCCTTACCAAAGCGTCTTGAACATTCTTTCTCGTCGTAGTTGATTTAATGTTTGCGGCGGTGCCCCACTCCTCCCTAAGCATGGATATTACCTCACTTATCTGCCTTCCCGGAGGAATATAAAGAGATATAAGTTCTGTTCCCCTGCCCTCCTTTGAGGCTAGCGTCTCAAGTATCCTCTTAAGCCTAAACATTTCAAGTGAAGTTCTCTTGGAGTTCATTGCAGCTACCCGTTTCCCATCAGCGGTTAGCCTTAACTAAAATAAATTTGTTCTTAATTAGCGTTTAGTTTTTCGTCCCTCCTCCCTCTCTATTTCTCTTTTTATCCTCATTAATAATTTTGGCTGTATTAACATCATCACCGCAAGCGAGTGTGAGCATCTCTTCTTTGCAAGGAAGCCGGGGCAGCTACACGTTATAGATCCATCAGCCCCCCTAACAACAGTGTAGGTTCCATGCATCCCAACAACATTGTATATATCCTCGTCGATCTGCTCAACCCTTCTATTGCATATAAGTTCATAAGCCTTTTTAATCATGCGATCCAATGACAATACTATTCACAAATATCTTATCTTTAGATCCCAAGTATAAGTTTATAAGTCTTGACTGATAAGTCTTAAGTTACCCGCTACGCGAATTATATCTTAAGAAGAGGTGCAAAATTTTGCCTAAGAAAGAAGGCTTGAGGGAGAAAGTTACTCAGATAATTAATCTTTTAGAAACTGTTCATCCAGACGCAAAATTAATTTTAAGGTGGAGCAACCCCCTGGAACTCCTCATAGCAGCCATACTCGCCGCCCAATTTAATGATGACCTCGTCAATAAGGTTACTGAAAACTTATTCAAAAAATATAGGACCGCGGCGGACTACGCCTACGCTAACCTAAAAGAGCTTGAAAATGACATAAAATCCGTTAGATTTCATCGCGCTAAGGCCAAGAACATAAAGGAGGCATGCAGACTACTCATTGAAAAATATAATGGTGAAGTCCCTAAAACGATGGAGGAGTTACTAAGTCTTCCAGGAGTTGGAAGGAAAACCGCGAATATAGTTCTCTCAAATGCTTTTGGCATAACAGAGGGAATAATCGTTGAGACTCATGTAAGCAGGGTCTCCAAGAGGCTCGGCTTAACAGATAAGGTCAACCCAGATGAAATTGAGAAAGATTTAATGGAGATTGTTCCCAAAGAGAAATGGCTTAGGCTCTCAGACCTACTTATATTTCATGGAAGAAGAATATGCAAAGCCAGAAACCCAAGGTGCAGCGTATGCATCTTAAATAACCTTTGCCCCTCAGCAAACGCGCTGGGTAACACGTAATCCTAGTTTCCGCACGGCTCCACATGCACCGTAACCGTGGACTCAGAAACCATCTCTTTAACTTTATCCTCTATTTCAAGGGCTATTTTGTGAGCTTTCTCAATCGGGACATTTTCATCAAGGATGCACTCAACGTTCACTCGGCGCCTCCCTTCAGTCAAGTAAGTTACCACACGTTTAGTCCTCACTTTGCCATCATATTTCTCAATGACCGACTGAACAATTCTGTTCATTTCCTCATCGCTTATGAGACTTCCTCTGCTTAGTTCGATATTGGAGGGTTCTATATGGACAAAAACATTTTCAACATTCTTCACGTTCGCATAGACGGACTCTTCTATTTTATTAGCCACCTCATGGGCTTTATTTAGGGGCATCCTCGGATCAACCCGAATATGTAATGAGACATGAACTTTTCCATCATGGCATGCTATATCTATATCATGAACATCCGTTACACCCTTGAATCCGCTTGCAATCTCCCTAATAAATTCTCTTGTACACTTTCCTTTAACACCGCTTGGCTCTATATGGAAGGATATGTCGGCATCCCCGAGAACCCTTAAAATATTATTCTCTATTTTCGTTGCTATATCGTGCGCCTCCTCAAGCCCCATATAATCTGGCGCTCTTAATGTCGCTCTAACGAAGATCTTATTCCCAACTCTTCTAACCCTCAGGTTCTCGTAGGTGAGTAGCCCACCAGAGGTTTTTGTGATTTCTTCCCTAATTTTTGTAACAGTCTCCTTAGGCGCTATATCACTCAACTCTATAATGCTTCTCCAAATAAACCTAATACTTAAAAAGGTTAGTAATCCGCTTAATGCAAGGGATGCGAACAAGTCTCCATAGAATATTCCATAGGTTGAGAGCCAAAAACCTAGAAACGCAATTAATGTTGAGCATAAATCTGAAAGGGCATGATAAAAATCAGCTTTTATCCCAGGGGCAAAATCATTTACTGTTGATCCCAAAACATATATTCTCGTTAGGTCTATAATGAGGGTATAAATTAGAGCGATGTATCCTATTAAACTTAAATTCATGTTCATATAGGGCGCCCCAACAATTATCCTTGAAGCCGCCTCTAAGGCAATCGATATTGCCAAAATAATCAGCATGAATCCGCCAATCAAGCCGCCCAAATACTCAAACTTTTCATGACCATACATATGATTCTCATCCGGAGGTTTAGAAGACGCCCAGATAGAAACAAAAATTATAAGCGTTGAGATAAAATCGAAGAGCGCATGAGCCCCATCGCTTAAGATCGCTAAGCTGCCAATAGCTAAACCCAAAGAAGACTCAACTATAAAAACACTTAAAATAGCTAGCATCGAATACCTGATTGCGCTAAGCTTTCGGTCCTTCTTCGCATTAACCATGTAATATCTATGCTATATATTAAAAACCGAGATTTAAGGTTGCCGTACACCAATTCAATAGTCATTAACGCTAAATGCTGAAAATAGAGCTTCATCTAAGGTGGGGCAAACATAAGCCGAGGTTAATGCTTAGATCAAAGGGCTTAAACTTTATCTCCCATCAATTTATTTTTAAATGGCTTTACAGAATAATTAAAATCATCATTTTAAAAGATTTTATATCATCATGCGGTTGCGGTTATCGAGAAAAGAGTGGCAATATGAATCACAAAAAATCCATTGTGACGCGGCTCTTAATGTCCTCTTTCCTCTTTCAGATGATTAATGGAGCTGTTGGCTTAACAATACCTATATACGCGGCTTGGCTTGGGGCAACGCCATTAATATTAGGCGTTATAGGAGCCGCTGGCGGAATGATATATTCTTTTATGCCAGTTGTCTCCGGTTTTCTTTCAGATAAGTTTGGGAGAAAAATCTTTATCTTTTCATCAACTCTCCTATACGGTGCCTCCTGCATCCTCTACCTTTTAACAATGGATCCATACACGCTTATACCCATCAAGGCTTTAGAGTGGTTTTCCATAGCGTTGTTCTGGCCATCCCTTGAGGCACTGCTGATTGAGGTTAACGGGAGTTCCGTTGAAAAAACCCTCAAAAAATTTAATTTTTCCTGGGGATTAGCAATGATTATCGGCCCAATGATTGGCGGCCTACTTATCAGCGCCATCAATATAAAAGCTCCCCTACTATCATCTTTAATCTTATCTCTTGTAATTTTCCTCATAACATTTGATGTTAATGAGTCGCGTGAAAGAAAGAAACTCTACTCTGGAAGCGGGGCCTCCAGATTAAGTGGGAGATGGCTTCTCTCGATCCTCACGGCTATACTATCCACATTTCTCCTCTCATTCGCCGCCGGAATAATATTCAACATTTTCCCAGCATACGCCTCAAATAGGGGCATCCCAGCGCATGAAATAGGACTGATAATACTCTTCATCGGACTGTCTAGACTATTAGCTTTTCTAGGAGCCTACTGGCTTGAAAATAAAATTGGAGAAGCAAACATGTTTTTAGCGGGGTCCATGTTAATGGCTCTAGCATTGGCGCTCACGGCATTAAGCTCTACAGCAACATTTTTCTCAGCTTCTCTCTCCATATTTGGGTTCAGCATAGGATTACTTTATGCTTCCTCAATAGCAAAGTTTCTTAAAAATGGAAAAGGCATAGAGGGGCGAGCAGCTGGCCTCTTCGAATGCCTTCTAGGTTTTGGATATCTACTCGGCTCATTATTTGGCGGGCTCGCAGCGGAGCTTTCCCCAGAAACCCCCTATATTTTAGTCTCGCTCCTTGCGGTATCCACAGGTATTTTCCATATATTAGTCAAGATCAGGGATCCACATGCACCTCATCTTAAATAAAAAATAGGGATTGTTATTTCAGGCAATCTAACTTTTCATCTGCTCAGAACTTTTTTTGCGGCTATTTCTATATCTTCAGCCTTCACAGTTTTTCTACCAGCATGCATTGCAAAATCTATTGCCTCTTTACAAATTTTTATTCCTATCTCCTCGAGAACTTTTGCTAGCTGTATTGCCGCCGCCTCACTAACTCTTTCAGCTCCAGCTTTTTTACATATTCTATGCATGGCTGCAATAGCCAATTCACCCATAATTTCTCCCCCTTTCAAATTTTTATCTTTTAAATACAAACATTTTTATTGTTTTTTCTGTTAAAAAAGCCTTTCTCTGGTTTTCTGCGCAACTACATTAATCCTTATATGTAACTTTCAAAGTAAAAGTTATGAAATCCTCAGTAATATTTACAGAGAAGTTTAAACTAGAATTAAAAAGGCTGATGCTGTTTGGGTAATGTGCGTACAGAGAAGATTAAAAGAATAGCGCGTGAATTGATTAGGAGATATCCTAACAAATTCACAACAAATTTTGAGGAGAATAAGAAGATATTATCTAGCATAGCAATTGTCCCATCGAGTAGGCTTAGGAATAGCGTCGCCGGATATATAACCCGTTTAATGGTTATATCTCAGGAGCAGAGTAAAGAATCATTATCTTCAACTCCAAAAGAGAAGTAGTGGGGCTGCGTGAAATAGAATTGTTAGTTGATGTTTGTCAGAAGGGCTGGGCTCTAAGATACCTTAGAGAGGCTATTGACGAAATAAAAATTGCGCGAAGAGATAGCAGAGCCTTTGACCTTATATTTGATGCCTTAAGAAAGGCTGAGATTGCGGTATATTATAGCCTGGGAGAACCATCACTTATTGACAGCATAGTCAATGAGGCTCTTGAAGGAGGCATCATGCCAAGTAACCCTATTCTTAAATATCTAGTAGAAATGAAAAAGTCCATAAACATTTTAGAAAGCATGATACATGAGCGCATAGATGATAAATCTCTTAAAGAACTGGACAGAATAATCTCGATGGCATCAAAAATAATTGATCTAATGACTTCTCTCTGCACAGAGGATTAATTAGCTCTTTAAGCATTTGTGAAGTGCCGGAAGAAATCTAAAATTTTCTTTTCCTCTTTCCTCTTAAGTATCTCAGAACACTTTTTTGGGTCAACTCTCCTAAAGTCTAGCCCAAGGGATAGCAAAGTTTGCCTCGCGTCTCTTGAGATCACCGGGGCTGCAAGTATACCCCTCACCTCTTTATTTAAGCTCCTCTTTAAAGTCTCTATATATCTCTCTAATTGTAGGACAGCCTCCTTTCCAGCCGTCCTCCGCTTTATTTCTACTACAACTATGCGTCCGTCCTTATCAACACCATATATATCAACGAAACCCGGTTTAACCCTTCTCTCATAATCAATCGGCTTAAAACCCTCCTCAATTAACGATGGCTCCATTAATATTGCTCTCCGCATCTCCTCCTCACTCGCATAAAGCGAGAATTCGCCTTCATCCATGAGCTTAAAAGTTGAGAGGAAATGGATCCTATCAAAGAATATTGTTACGACTTCGCGTGGCGCCCTTTTAATGGCTTTAATAATAAGACAGTCCTCTTCTCTAAGCGCTTGTAGGATGCAGCCTGAGGGCTGCCAATTAACAGGCTCATACCCTTTTGATCTATGAACTAGAACGGCACCGTCCTCCTTCATGATGACTATTCTTTCACCGGGCTCGAGCTTTGAGCTGGCCCTACCATGATAATCAACCCGACATCTGCCAACAATTATGATCGTTCTCTTCTCATTAAAGGCTTCATTAAGTCTATCTACAGCCTCATCTATGTCGGGGCTCTCGCATATAACAATTCGATCATCGTTATGCAAGGGATCTCTCCGATAAATTTTAGAGAGTTTTCCACATAAATATCTTCTGAAAGCATAAGTATGCCAAGCGGAAGAGCATGGAGAATAAAGCGTAAAGTAATTCGAAATTATAATAGGCTTGCGCCAATCTACAATATGTTATACGCTCATGAGCAAAACCGAAAGATTAAGAGGGTGTTGGATGCACTAAATTTCAGGCCGCTTGAGGCTATTTTAGATGTGGGGTGCGGGACAGGTTTACTCTTCAAGCATATAGCCAATTTAACTGGTTTACTCATTGGGATTGATATCGCTAGGGAGCCCCTTAAAATTGCAAAGGAATTAATTAAGAATTCTGAAAGCGATGAAATATTTTTGGTGTTAGCCGACGCTGACTTTTTACCCTTCAGAAGCAACATCTTTGATAAGATATTTGCAATAACATTATTGCAAAATATGCCTGACCCAACTTTAACACTTAATGAGATTATTAGAGTGGCAAAGGAAAATGCGACGATCATCGTAACTGGGCTAAAAAAGGCTTTTTCAAGAGAATTTTTCTCAGAACTTCTGAGAAAATCTGATCTCAGATTCACTCTGTTAGATGATGAAGAGGACATTAAGTGTCACATTGCTATCTGCTGTAAAGGCGATCTAGCTAAAAATATAAATAAGAGGGAAGTAAAAATAATAGTCTAGAAAGGTGGTGAACTCAAATGCCAACCCACGGTAGTCTATCAAAGGCCGGGAAGGTTCGATCCCAGACACCAAAGATTCCTCCCAGGCCTAAAAATAGTCCATCTCCTAGAGAGAGAACAAAAAGAAACTATGAGAAGCGGATAGTATTAGGAAGGAAGCCAGGTCAAAACTGGATACTTTAAGTTCACTAATGCACACTCTGTATCTCAAACATTGCGAGAATAAAAATTATTTAGTTTTGAGAAGATTCTCTTGGCTTAATTTTCGCCTTAATGTTATTTTTGGGCGTGTTAAAAAGACACGTTGTGTGAAATAAAAGGTTTTTTGGTTTAAGTTCCGCGCGTAAAAGTAGACAATTGATGCTACTTCACTGTAATCTGTAGATTGCAGGCTGTCTATCTCCAAGAAAGTTCAGGGTTTTCCTAAATTCCTCCACTCTCTTTAGATCTATCTCTTATCTCTATTATTGTGAGTTCCTCCTCTCCACCGCTCTCAAGTATACAAGTACCATTCCCCAAAATGTAAAATTCATTTTGGGCAGACTCAATGATACTTCCAATAGCATAAACGTGGCTTGCTCTGCAAGCTTGTTGTATTTCCCGAATAGTTTGCCCTCGAATTGGCTCGGCAAGCTTAGTAATTTCCTCGCGGTTTTCTTTGGGTCCTTATATCCAAAACCAGTACTAAAATATTCGGGCAAACAGACAACCTTTGCTCCTTTCTTCGCCGCATCTATAATGTATCGAACAGCTTTTCTACCTTCGCCTCTTTATCTCCTAGCCTACATCAAGTTGAGCAATCGCTACCGTAAGATCATCCATGACCACGCGCTCCATAAACTATTTTATGAGGATATATAGAAATTAAGGGAATAAAAAATCTTTGGAGAAATAAATGCTTAGGAAGAATGTACCCAAGGTTTCAGTAGTTATTCCAACATTACAGGAGGAAAAGTATATTGGTAGATTATTATCTAAGATAGTTGCTATTAATCCATGTTTAGAGATTATTGTCGTTGATGGTGGTAGCGCGGATAAAACTGTGGATATCTCGAGGAAATTTACTGAGAAGGTTTATGTGTTGAGGGAGCGGGGTATAGGTAAGGCGAGGAATTATGGTGCTTATAGGGCAAGTGGCGATATAATTATTTTTATGGATGCGGATGCCGATCCACAGCCAGATTTCATCGAAAAGGTCGTTTCAGCGTTTAAAAAAGATAATGTTGTCGGTCTCACATGTAATATTATGCCTAAAGACCCGTTCCCGCATGAGCAAGCCTTCTTCAAACTCTATAATTTCCTCCTTTTCCTCCTCTCCCTTTTTAAGCCACATTCTCGGGGAGTCTTTTTTGCGGCGAGACGCAATGTCCTCCTTAAAATTGGGGGCTTTAATGAGAGACTTCCATGCGGGGAGGACCACGAAATTGCTTTCCGTCTCTCAAAAGTTGGCAGAGTAATTTTCCTTAGAAACTTGGTTGTTTATGAGTCTATGAGAAGATTTAGGAAGATGGGGTTCTTTAGGGTTCTTAAGTTATGGACACGCGATTACATTTTCCTGCTATTATTTAATAGGGTGATATCGAGGTCTTGGGAGCCGACACGTTAATCTAGATACTAAAACACTATTAAATGGGGGTGATTTAATGGTGGAGATTAAGGTTGTGGACATAGAATTTCCAAAAGATTGCAATGTTATTCTCGGAACCTCGCACTTCATAAAGTCTGTTGAAGATATATACGAGGCTATGGTCAACTCTGTTCCTGGGATAAAGTTTGGCTTAGCCTTCTGCGAGGCTAGTGGCGAGCGGCTGGTTAGGGTCGAGGGAACTGATGAGGAACTTAAGAGGATAGCGGCGGAGAACATGCTTAAGCTCGGATGTGGCCATACCTTCCTAATAGTTATGAAAGGCGCATACCCAATTAATGTTCTAAATGCCATAAAGGCGGTCCCAGAAGTATGTACTATTCATGCTGCAACAGCCAACCCGCTACAGGTTATTGTTGCCGAAACTGGGCAGGGAAAAGGTATAATGGGCGTGATAGACGGGTTCAAGCCGCAAGGGGTTGAGGATGAGGAGGGCGTTAAATGGCGCAAAGATCTCTTAAGGAAGCTTGGCTATAAAAGGTGAATCCTGGAGAAGTAGTAATGGCTCCCGTTATTGAATTAGTTGATGTATGGAAGTCCTATAATGGTTTTCAGGCGCTTAGAGGCTTGGATCTAGAGGTTTTGGGCGGCGAAATATTTGGTCTTCTTGGACCGAATGGCGCTGGGAAGACAACAACACTTAAGATTATTGTCGGTCTTCTCAAGATGGATAAAGGAATAGTCAAGGTTAAAGGTGTGGATATAAACAGAGAACCCTATAAATATAAGAGGTTCATCGGCTATGTTCCAGAAAGTCTTTCTCTACCAGAATACCTGACACTCGAGGAATTCCTCATATATTCTGGGAGAATTCGTGGGGTGCCAAGGAACCAAATTAGGGAAAAAATGAACCATTATATTGAATTATTTGAGCTGGAGGAGAAACGTAAGTCACTACTGCTCTCACTCTCTCGTGGTATGCGCCAGAAGACAGCTATTGCCTCAGCCCTCATACATGACCCGGAAATATTAATATTAGATGAACCCTTCATTGGTATTGATCCAGTTGGGCAACGCGTGCTTAAAGACATATTTAACGAGAAGGTTAAGGTTGGGGGGACAATTCTGATATCTACGCATATTTTAGATACGGCTGAGAGACTATGCGATAAGGTTGCAATAATCTACAGGGGGAGAAACATTGCCTCTGGAAACATAGATAATCTTCGGCATCTTTCAAGAACCAGCGGTAACGCTACTCTTGAAGAAGTCTTCCTTAAGTTAACTGAAGAATCGAAAGAATACTTCGAAGAGCGTGCCGAAGGAGAAAGATGATCCATGAGGTTAAAGATTATCTTGGATTTATATGCTCTCAAGATTAAAGTTTTCTTCGGCGCATTTAGGGGCTCTAAGGCTAGCATAGCCTTATTGCTAATCTATGTCCTCGGTCTCCTCCCAAACATGTTTGGTCTCTCATTAACTATTGTGAGCGCCGTGAATCAAGGGTGTCTCAACGTAGAATTTTATACGGAGATTTTAGCTGCAGTAGCCAGCGCTCTAATAGCCGCTGTAATCCTATTATCTTTGAGGGGTCTCACGGCTTTTGAGTATGAACAGAATATTATTTTTACCTCGTCGTTACACCCCAGAGAATTTTTGGTTGCAGGTCTGCTTGCCAACTTAACTTACTTATTGATCTTCACGTCCCCATTAATTGTTCTTTATGCCCTAATAGTTTTTTCACTTGGTCTCCCACCTCTCTCAGCAGCAATAATTTTATTAGCCTCCCTTCTTTTTGTGCTCTTTCTTCTTTTCATAAAAACTTTTCTTTCTTTGGTGAGAGCGCTTTATAGGAAGGCGTGGATCAGCATTTTAATGTTGATCACTGCTTTTCTCCTCATTTTTCCCGCAGTTGGCATATTTTCGCCATTGCCATTAAAATACGGTATGCTCCCATATCCCTCATCCCTCTTTGCAAGAATCTTAATTAACTCAATCCTATACAGAAGCTTTCATGTTCTTGACCTTATGGGTTTAGCCCTCTCCTTTATAGTCTCGTTTGTCCTTCTCTCCTTACTCTCTGAGAGAAACTTCTTCCCATTAACATCCCAGATCCCGCTGGTATCGCCTTTTGATGTGTCGGTACGGACGCAGACGCTAAAGATGGAGAGTAATATTAAATTTTTCTCTAGAGTGGGTATCCCGCTTTCCCTGAACCTCAGATCTAAATCCCTTCTTGGCTTCTTAACAAGGAAGGAGATTATTAGAATAATGCGTGAGGGAAGCCTATTCGCGATAATTCTAATTTACGTGGTCTTCTCCATAATCTTCATTGTCATAAGCATTCCCCCTCCTGGCGAAGATGAATCTTTTATATCAACACCTATTCTTCTATTTAGCATATATTCGCTAATCATACCCGTAATGCTTGCTGGTAACTGGAGAATCCTAGAATCAGAAAATCTATGGCTGCCAATCTCGTCTGGAGCCAATATCCGCTTGATCATTGAGGCGACATTATACGGCTTCATAATAATCTCTCTTGCAATCCCCTTGGCAATAATATTACCAATATCAATATTCTATAGAATTAATCCCGTTATGCCACTAACAATTCTTATATCAACTTCATTAATAGGCTGCTCGGCAAACCTTTACACGGCGGTTAAATTCCTCGGGGGTAAGCGAAGCAGATCCCCCTCCTTCCTTGTTGGATGGCTCTCAATGTTACTCTCAGCCCTTCTTCTGTCACCCGCATATATTTTGGCCGCACTATCCCTCATCATAGAGCCGAAAGCAATCATAAGTATAGCGGCCTTTATAGGCGCAATTTTCTACTCGGCGATCATAATGAAAATTCTTCTTAATCTAACCGAAAATAACATTCGCTCCATAGAAATATAGTCTATCCAGTTAAGAATAATCTTAAGTTTTCCATACAATAATTGTCTCTTGACTTAGAAGGATAAAAATGGGGCTGATAACAAATGACCTTGGATTATCGGCTAAAGATTGAAGCTTTCAGGAAACTAGCTGAAGAGATAAGCAGGTGCAGAAAATGTTCCCTTTGGGAGTTTCGTAAAAATCCAGTTGTGGGTGATGGCGACATAAATGCCAGTATAGTTTTTATTGGCGAGGCGCCCGGTCACCAAGAGGACATTACGGGTAAACCCTTCGTCGGCTCTGCTGGGAAGCTACTTGACGAGGTTATTAGGAAGGCTGGTTTCTCAAGGGAAAGTGTTTATATAACAAATGTCGTCAAATGCAGGCCGCCTAGAAATAGGGATCCACATCCAGAGGAGATCGAAGCCTGCAGCCCCTACCTAGATAGACAGCTGGATCTAATAAGGCCTAAGGTGATAGTGGCGCTTGGCAGGCACTCAATAATATACATCTTCTCAAAAGCAGGGATAGCGTTCAAATCTATAAGTGAGGTTCAGGGAAAAGTATTTGAAGTCACGTTATGGGAGACAAAAACCCACATTATTCCCTCATATCATCCTGCGGCGGCTCTATATAATGCGCGGTATAAGGGGCATATCGAGGAGGCCGTTAGGCTTGCGGCAAGCATAAGATAAAAGATGACAACAGTTTTGAGATTTAAATTGGCTACTTCCTCGCCTGAAATAGCTTTCTTCTGCAATCTTCTATTAGATCTGTGAGGGCGTTATAGGCGTTTGCTGAATCGCCTATTCTGAGCACTATCATAGTCTCCGTGCAGCAGCTTATTGTCTCCTCTATGTTTATTCCCCTCTTAGCTATCGCATTATAAAATTCTGAGATGCAGTTGGGCGTATCGATGATCTCCTTCGGGCTCTGAATAATTATGGCAGATAAATCATTTTTCTCATCAATGATTTCATCATCCCTAAATTTTGGCCTAATTTTATTAAGCACTCTCTGATCCATTATTAGGGTTAATGTTTCCGCCCCCTCAAGAACCTGGAAAAAGGTTTCCGGAAACTCGGTAGATAAAAGTCTCGCTTTCTCAAGGTTTCTTCGCGTCTTCTCAATAGATATTTTCGCCAAATTTGTTCTAATAGTTATTGTGCTATCGGCTATAACTTTAATATGCTCTGTAAAAGGCTTATATTTTGCTTTTGCTCGTCTAATGGCCGTTATTATACCACTTAAATTTGCCCCTCGCCCGATTTTTTCTTCTATCTTAGGCTTTAATAGGCGTGCTACCGCGCTAATATTAGCATAGCCTCTCTCTAAAGCATCCAGCATTGATGGATCACTCCTTAAAAGATCCTGAATTACCATGGTTAACGATTGTTTGACCATTTTTGGTCACTTTAAATGATTCTGATCATAATTTTAGCCAAAAAATAAATATATTTAATCTATGCCCTTTTAACCAGCCTTGACGGGGGGCTATTTGAGCCTTGAAGAGGAAAATAGTACTAGCCTATTCAGGCGGGCTTGATACATCAGTACTCATAAAGTGGCTTCAGGAGAAATATGACGCCGCTGTCATAACAGTGACGCTTGATCTTGGGCAGAAGGAGGACTTAAATACTATTGAAGAAAAGGCCTATAAACTCGGCGTCTTAAAGCATTATTCTATAGACGCAAAGGAAGAGTTTGTTAGAAACTATGTTTTTCCAGCCATCAAAGCTAACGCCCTTTATGAGGGCAAGTATCCTGTTAGCACAGCCCTTTCTAGGCCGCTTATAGCCTCTAAGCTAGTCGAGGTTGCTGAGATGGAGGGCGCCGAGGCGGTTGCGCATGGAAGCACCGGGAAGGGTAATGATCAGGTTAGAATAGAAGTCTCTGTTAAAGCGTTAAACCCGGGGCTCAAGGTTATAGCGCCTGTTAGGGAGTGGGGGATGACACGTGATGCCGAGATAGAATATGCCAAGAAACATGGTATACCAATTCCGGTAGATAAGGGTAAACCCTACAGTATAGATCAGAATCTATGGGGCCGCTCAATAGAATGTGGAATACTCGAGCACCCAGAGAAGGAGCCCCCGGAAGATGCCTTCGAGTGGACTATCTCTCCGGAGAAGGCTCCTAATGAGCCTGAGTATGTGACTGTAGGCTTTGAGGACGGCATTCCGAAGTCCCTCAACGGCGTAATCATGAACCCGATTGATCTAATCGAATCCCTCAACAATATTGCCGGAAAACATGGTGTCGGAAGAATTGATCATATGGAGGATCGCTTAGTTGGAATAAAGTCCCGCGAGGTCTACGAGTGTCCCGCCGCAACCGTGATAATAGAAGCTCACAAGGATCTTGAGAAGCTTGTTCTAACTAGACATGAGGTTCTCTTTAAGCAGCATATTGATATGGAATGGGCTTTCCTCGTCTACGCGGGGCTTTGGATGGATCCCCTGAAGGAGGACCTAGACGCCTTCATCAACAAGACCCAGGAGAAGGTTGCTGGAGAAGTTAGAGTTAAATTATATAAGGGTTGCGCCCAAGTGGTCGGCCGCTCATCGCCATACTCGCTCTACGACATGAGCTTGGCAACATATAATATTGACTCAACATTCGATCAGAGCGCCGCAGGAGGGTTCATAGAGCTCTGGGGCCTGGCAACCAGAGTTGCAGGAGCCCTTAAGAGGGCCCGGAGGAGCTAAGAGTTGTCTGAGGTTCTCAGGGGCGGCAGAGTATCTGGCTTGAAGGAGGATGCTCTAAAATATATTTCATCAATAGAACACGATAAAAAAATATTTGAGCATGTTCTAGACGTGAATAAGGCTCATGTAATAATGCTCATGGAAAAGGGTATAATCTCGGGGGAGGATGGCTCTAAAATTCTTGGCGCTCTTCTTGAGCTTGGCGAAAATTTCTCCTTAAGGTCTGATGTCGAAGATATTCATGTTCTCATTGAGGAGGAGGTTATAAAGAGCGTTGGAATGGATGTTGGTGGAAACCTTAACATCGCCAAAAGCAGAAATGATCAGGTGGCAACCGCTATAAGGATGGCCCTGCGAAGAGATATTCTTGGTATATTGGAGGCGGCACTAACACTTCAAGAATCATTGCTTGAGATTGCCAGCAAGAATATTAACGTTGTTTTCCCAGGATATACTCACCTCCAGCCAGCGCAGCCTACGACGTTCGCTCACTATCTGCTGGCACAGTTTGACGTTCTTTCCAGAGATTTAGAGAGACTTCTTAACGCTTATAGGCGCATTAACCAGTGTCCAATGGGCGCCGGGGCACTCGCAACGACAAGTTTTCCAATAAGTCGTGAGAGGGTTGCAGAGCTGCTTGGCTTCGATGGATTGATCGAGAACTCCATTGATGCGGTTAGATCAAGAGATTTCCTCTTAGAGACTCTGGCAGCCCTCTCTATTATGGCGGTCAACTTAAGCCACTTCATTGAGGATTTAATAATATGGTCTTCAATAGAATTCGGCCTAATCGACATTCCAAGCGAATTTACATCTACAAGCAGTATAATGCCGCAGAAGAAGAACCCGGATGTTCTAGAGGTCATGAGGGCTAGAATGGGTCTTATTTTAAGCGATTTTATCGCGTCCTCAATTATTCTGAAGGGTCTTCCATCAACCTATAACCTTGATTTTCAGGAGGCTACACCTAGGCTTTGGAATGCATGTGAAACAATGCGAGAATCCCTGAAGGTGCTCTCGGAGCTGACTAGGGGTTTAAATGTGAGGACTGAGGGCGTTAATAAATCCATCCTTAATTTTATGACCGCCACGGGAGTCGCGAATATGCTTGTCAGAAAGTATGCTATTCCATTTAGGGTCGCCCACAAGATTGTCGGCTCCCTTGTAAAAGCACTTGTAGAATCTGGAAAAACATTAAGTGACGTTACGCCGAGCCTACTGGCAGAGGTCTCGGCAGGTTTTCTCGGCCAGCCAGTCCAGGTTAAGGAGGAAGACTTGCATAGCGCCATGAGCTTAGTGGGCTTTGTCGAATCTCATGGGGTTAGGGGAGGCCCCTCTAGAAGAGAAGTTGAGAGAATGTTGCCTGAGAGGAAACTCTTACTCAGCAAATTCAAAGAGGAGCTACTGCGCTTAAAGGGGCTACTTGACTTCTCAAAAGATAAGCTTGACTCGCTGGCGAGGTTATATAGATCATACCCACAAAAGGATGCGGGATATGACAGAAAAGTTTAAATCTTTGCTTTTAAAGTTTTAAGGAGGGTTTTAAGAAAATAATGGGCAGCCCCTCTAGGACAAGAGCGGGTAAAGCGGTTCTGGTTCTTGAGGATGGGTCCTTCTTCATTGGCAGGGGTTTTGGAGCAATAAAGAAGGTTTCTGGGGAAGTCGTCTTTTCAACTGGTATGGTTGGCTACCCAGAATCACTTACAGACCCATCTTATCTTGGCCAGATTCTTGTTCTAACATATCCGCTGATTGGAAATTATGGAGTCCCAGAATATGATTATGATAAATTTGGGATACCAGTAAGCTTTGAGTCAGTTGGAATCAAGGTTAGGGGCCTAGTTATCCAGGAGCTATGCATAAAACCGCATCACTGGGCTTTAAGGAAAACTTTAGATAAGTGGCTTAGGAAGGAGGGGGCTCCGGGAATATATGGTATTGACACTAGGCGTCTAACGAAGAAGCTCAGAGAGAGGGGTGTTATGCTTGGCATACTTGAGGTCTGTAGGGAGGGTGAAGAACCAAATATAGATAGGTTGCTGGGCGAGGTCAAGAGTATCCCAGATCCAAACAGAAGTAACCTTGTTGGCGAGGTCTCAATTAAAGAACCAGTATACTATGATTGTGGTGGGAGAATTAGAATAGCCGTTATAGACTGTGGCGTTAAGGCTGGAATACTGAGGTGCCTGCTAAAACGCGGCGTGGATGTGATAAGGGTTCCATACAATTTCCCCGCGGAGGAGATCCTTGAGTTCAAGCCAGAGGGGGTCCTAATAAGCAATGGGCCTGGAGACCCAAAGATGTGCAAAGAAACAATCATGACAGTTAGGGCTCTAGCGGAGGAAGGCTTACCGATAATGGGCATATGCCTCGGGAATCAGATCATGGCCCTCGCTCTGGGCGGAGACACATATAAGCTCAAGTATGGACATAGATCCCAGAACCAGCCAGCATATGACCTTAAGACCGGATTATGTTACATAACAATCCAGAACCATGGATACGCTGTCAGGGCAGAATCACTTGAAAATACGGACTTAGAGTGCTGGTTCATAAATGCTAATGATAAGACCGTTGAGGGCATAAAGCTCAAGAATGGCCCATCATTCGCGGTCCAGTGGCATCCAGAAGCCTCGCCTGGACCATATGATACAGAGTTTCTCTTCGATGAGTTTGTTAAGAGGGTTTGGAGAGCTGGTTGAGAGCTATGCCCAAGTTCGAGTGGGTTAAGAAGGTTTTAGTGCTTGGGAGTGGCGCAATAAAGATTGGCGAGGCCGCCGAGTTCGATTATTCTGGTAGCCAGTGCCTAAAGGCGCTTAGGGAGGAGGGCATAGAGACTATTCTGGTTAACCCGAATGTAGCGACTATTCAAACGGATCCTAGGCTTGCTGGAAAAGTCTACTTGCTCCCAGTTACGCCGAAATATGTTGAGAAGGTTATTGAGAGGGAGAGGCCGGATGGTATACTTCTTGGCTTTGGCGGACAAACAGCCCTCAATTGTGGGGTTCAGCTGGCTAAGATGGGGGCTCTGGATAAATATGGTGTTAAGGTTCTTGGCTCCTCTGTAGAAACTATCGAGAGAGCGTCAAACAGGGAGCTATTTAGACAAACAATGACTAACGCGGGTGTGCCAGTACCCAAGAGCAAATCCGCAACTTCTGTTGATGAGGCACTGAAGGTAGCTGAGGAGATAGGTTATCCAGTAATGGTTAGAGTTGCATATACCCTGGGCGGTAAAGGTAGCGGCGTAGCATATAATAAGCGTGAGCTAAAAGAAATAGTTAGCAGGGCCTTGGTACACAGCCTAATTAGGCAGGTTTTGATTGAAGAGTGGATTGGGCATTGGAAGGAAGTTGAATATGAGGTCATGAGGGATTACAAAGATAACTGTATAACCGTTTGTAACATGGAGAACTTCGACCCAATGGGTATTCATACTGGCGACTCAATAGTCGTCGCCCCATCTCAGACGCTGACTAACCGCGAATACCATCTGCTGCGCTCTGCCTCAATAAGGGCTGTAAGGGCTCTCAATGTGGTCGGCGAATGTAATATTCAGTGGGCCCTCCACCCGAAGTCCGAGGAATTTAGGGCTATAGAGGTTAACCCAAGGATGTCTAGGAGCTCAGCATTGGCTAGTAAGGCTACTGGGTACCCCTTAGCCTACATAGCGGCTAAGCTGGCGATAGGATATACGCTTCCAGAACTGATTAACAAGGTTACTGGAATAACTACGGCGTGCTTTGAGCCGGCTCTAGATTATATTGTGGTGAAGATTCCGCGTTGGGACCTGAAGAAGTTTAGAAATGCGGATCGTCACATAGGCACTCAGATGAAGTCTGTTGGTGAGGTTATGGCGATTGGGAGGACGTTTGAGGAGGCGCTTCAGAAGGCTGTTAGAATGCTTGATATTGGCAAGATTGGCCTCGTTGGAAACAGTGATGAGGATGAGCCCGAACCAGTAGAGGCCATAAAAGATTGCTTAAGAAACCCGACAGATGAGCGTCTCTTTAAGATAGTTAAGGCCATAAAAATGGGGATCTCAATAGGGGAGATTTATCGCCTAAGTGGCGTAGACCCATGGTTCCTTTATAAAATAAAGAACATCATTAGTATGGAGGAGAATCTTAGAAGGATTAAGCTCAGCGATAAGGACGCGGCTGGAGTTATTAGAGAGGCTAAGCAGCTGGGCTTCTCAGATGCGCAGATCGCTAAGTACATAGGGGTTGGCGAGGAGGAGATTAGGCACTTTAGGAAGAAGCATGGGATAATACCGGTTGCCAAGCAGATAGATACGCTTGCAGCTGAATGGCCAGCTAAGACAAACTATTTATACATGACATATAATGGTGACGAGGATGACATAACCTTTGACGCTGGAAAAAAGAAGGTTATGGTCCTAGGCGCAGGCGTCTTTAGAATAGGCTCAAGCGTTGAGTTCGATTGGAGCTGCGTGAACACCGTCTGGGCGCTGAAGAAGTATGGTATAGATGAGGCGATAGTGATAAACTATAATCCAGAAACGGTCTCAACTGATTATGATATCTCAGATAAGCTATATTTTGAGGAGATAACGCTTGAGAGAGTTCTAGATATTTATGAGAAGGAGAACCCGCTCGGCGTCATAGTAAGCGTCGGAGGCCAGATACCGAACAACCTAGCCTTAAAGCTCTCTAGGGCTGGGGTTAGAATTCTTGGCTCCTCAAGTGAGAGTATAGATGCAGCTGAGGATAGATCTAAGTTCAGCGCTCTGCTAGACAAGCTTGATATTCCCCAGCCAAGGTGGAGTAAGCTTATAACAATTGAGGAAGCCGAGAAATTTGCTGAGGAGATAGGCTATCCGGTTCTAGTTAGGCCCAGCTACGTCCTCTCTGGAGAAGCTATGAGGGTTGCTCATAGCGGGGAGGAGCTTAGAGGTTACCTTGAGTTGGCGGCTAGAGTCTCAAAGGAGCACCCTGTTGTCATATCAAAGTTTATCGAAGGCGCTAAGGAGGTTGAGGTCGATGGGGTCTCTGATGGGGAAGATGTATTAATAGGCGCAGTTATAGAGCATGTTGAGCAGGCCGGCGTCCACAGTGGCGACGCAGTCATGTGCATACCCCCACAGTCCCTGAGCAGTGACGTGATTAGGAAGATTGAGGACTACACTTACAAGATCGCTAGAGCATTGCGTATAAGGGGCCCATTCAACATACAATTTCTTGTTAAGAACCGTGAGGTTATGGTGATTGAATGTAACCTTAGGGCCTCTAGGTCTCTTCCATACGTGAGTAAGAGCCGGGGCGTTCACCTTATAGATATCGCTACGGCAATTTTCCTCGGCAAGAGCCTTAAAGAGATCGGTATACTTGAGCTGCCGCCAATGCCATATGTTGCTGTCAAGGTTCCGCAGTTCAGTTTTATGCGGTTGACTGGGGCGGACCCGGTCTTGGGCGTCGAGATGGTTAGTACTGGTGAGGCTGCGTGTATAGGCGAGAACTTTGCAGATGCCCTGATGAAAGCTCTAGAGTCTGTTGAATTTACCTTTCCGGAGGAGGGCGGCTCTGCATTAATAACTGTTGGAGGGCAAGAGATGAAGCATAAAATAATTTCTTTGGCAAAGAGCTTAAGCGATATTGGCTTTAAGATCTGTGCTACTGAGCATACTGCAGATGCCCTTTATAGGGCTGGGCTAAAGGATGTAACGGTTCTTTATAAGGTTAGCGAACCCTTAAGGAAACCAAATATTATTGACTATATAATTCAGCGTAAGATAGACCTCGTCATTAATATCCCAACTGGAAACCCAAACGGCGTTTCGCCAGAAGCTCTTAAGGACGAGTATATAATTCGTAGATTAGCCGTCGAATATAATGTTCCAGTAGTCACAACACTTGAATTAGCCTCAGCCATAATTAAAGTTTTAAAGTATAGAAGAAATAATAACGTGGTCATAATTAGGTCTTTGAACGAGTATATGGATAGCCTCCTATTCAAGTACTGGTAGTCTCGTTTCCTCTCCCTTAATGAGAATTCACTTTAGTTCGACAACATTTTGTAGCCCAACCTTTCTGACCTGAACTATTCCCCTCTTTTCTAGGCGCCTTATTAGGCGCCACATGCTTGTTCTGGGTATATGCGGAAATCTCTCTCTGAGCTCCGCTTCGAGAACTCTCCCGCCCCTCTCCCTGATATATCTTATTACTTCCATCTCCTCCTCATTAAGCCCCTTAGCAGTCCTCCTCCTAAAGTATAAGACTACTAGGGCAAATGCGCATATAATGCATGCTCCAGCAATAACATAATATGATAGGTGACTCGATGGTTGACTGGGCGCTGGCGGCCTTATCGGTACTTCATAGCTTACTTCCCATTTTCCCTGATGGAGGGTTAGCTCGATTCCTTCATCGGTGGGTCTTATCTCATCTGGCACAGCGTTTATATAGATTATTACTGCATCCTTTGGGAGCCTAACTGTTAGTTTGAAGGACGCTGAAAGTTTAAGTGTCCATAGACCATGCTCCATTGATGTTAGGCCAATTGTCTCGTACTCAAGTTTAACCTGTCTTGCCCCGAGCGTATATATTACAATAGTGCCATTTTCACCGTAATCATAGTCTAAGACTTCATTATTCTCGTCTAGAACAAGTATGCTGTTTATCTTATCCGTGCTCGATAAAAGTGGAAGCACTATATATGGCTCGAGCTCATCAACAGATACACTGAGATGTACTTGGACTACGCCATCTCTATAAACAGTTAAATAGCATCTCTCTATTGTGTAAAGATTCTCTTGCTGGGCAAGGCTAGCAGCCAATAAGAGGAGAATAGCTACAGCAACCATCCTCATATGAGCCACCAACCAAACAATTTCTTTTATATAATCCTTAAATCTCTTTTGTATTTTCTTTAGGTTTCACATTAACCCTAACACTAGGGTTTTTGGGGACTGTTTTACTCATATAAGAATAATGCTTAAATATATGAGCATTTTACATATTGTTTTGTCGGTGTCGTTTCCCTTGTCTGATATGCTGAGCTTATTAAGGAATGAGAAAGTTCAGAAAGTGCTTATGGCCTTAAGGGCTAAAAACATTAATAATATAGAGCCAAACGTCGAATTTAATGTTGGGGTGAATTATCCCGTCTTTAATGAGATTTTTGACTCTCCAGAAGAGACTAAGGAGGCCCTTCTTCTGCTGAGGGAGGCTGGTCTACTAGATTCAGAGATTGTGGATAACCTTGCTATATGCCCTCATTGCCAGTCTCATAGGCTTATAATTAGGTCTCACTGTCCATCATGTGGGTCACCTAAACTTGTTAGGGGCAGCATGATTGAGCATTTAGCCTGTGGTCATATAGATTTTGAGGAGAAGTTTAAGAGCGAAGAAGGGCTCTTCTGTCCGAATTGTAAGAAACCTCTTGGCCCGCTTGGGTCAGATTACAGGACCTTTAGTTTTCTTTATAAGTGCCTAAATTGTAAGAGTGTTTTTTCAAATCCAAGGGTAGAGTATCTGTGTAGTAATGGTCATGTCTTCGGCGAGGGCGATCTTACGCTCTATAATATTGTGGCTTTTAAGGTTAATCCCGAGAAGAGGGGTTTGATTGAGCGCCTGACCCTTGATCTTGAGGCGATTCTTAAGCCTTTGAGGGATGAGGGTTTATCTATTAAGGCTCCCGCCGTAATTTATGGTAGATCCGGCGCTAAACATGACTTCTCCTTTGCGATATGGTGCAACGATGATATTCCACCAAGTGTTGTTGGGGCCATCCACCTTCATGAGAGGGCTGTGGATGCAACCGATGTCCTCGCTTTTTGGGCGAAGGCTACTGATGCTGGTGTGGAGCATAAGATTATGATAACATTCAGCGGTGTAGATGAGAGTGGAAGGGGCCTTGCCGAGGCTTACGGCTTGAAAATCATTGAGGGGAAGAATGAGCGGGATATTTCCACTAAAGTTAAGGCTTATGTAATGAAAATATTAAATGAAAAGAGGTCGGCCAATAAAGCATCAAGTTTATAATGACCTTACATTACATTCGTTACTGTATTGTCAACAAAATTTTAGCATAATAGCAAAGCTTATATAAATGCATCTGAAAAAATTATAATCGAAATAAATTTAGTTAAGTAAATTTAAGTCGGAGTGGGAAGTTTGAGACGTAATAAGAAGGCTGTTAGCCCCGTTATTGCAACAATAATAATCGTTGCAGTGGCTATAGTGATGGCGATAGCAGTAGCATACTGGATGATGGGACTAGCAACAACATTCACAAGATACGAAAAACTAGAATTCGTAAGCGCATACGCAACTAAAGCAGATGATACTTTTTATGTTAATATGACTATAAAAAGTACTGGCACATCGCCAGCAACAGTTAAAGGGTTCCTGCTAAATGGAATACCATCCAGTGAAATAAACAATGTTACTGTATTCTACCATAATGGTATTTTTCCCGAGGCTGGCGTTACAGTATATTCTGGCAGTGAGGCAAAGTTCAGCATTTCAA
>JAWBXL010000022.1:0-23391 GCA_038867895.1 Bathyarchaeia archaeon
CTTATGCAAACCACGTAGGCTATCCAATAATTGTTGGGGCTTTGTGGAAAAAGCCTAGGCCGAGGACCGGTGTATTAGACGTGGCTGCTTTTCCATACTCTATATGGAAGTGTAAGGATGGTTTTGTGGCTATTACATCTGCAAGAGACAATGCTTTTAGAGCTCTTCTAAAGATTTTAGGGTTATGGAGGATTGAACCGGACTGGCGTTTCCCATATGATCGGGTGCCCGATATTATAGAGAACGCTTTGGAATTATACAATGAAATAGCTAAAGCGTTATCGAAATGGAATGTCGATGACTTTGTTGAAAAATGTATGGTTTACTCATCAAAAGCTGTGACTTCTCGGTGGAGGGGAGGGGGAACCCCCATGGCGGTGAAAATGGAGACTCCTGGAACAGCTATGAAGCACCCTCATTGGCATATACGTAGAACATTTATGGAGATTAATGACCCGAATATTGGCAGATTTATCGTTGTAGCACCTCCAGCAAGAATGACAGAAAGCCCGCCGAGGATAAAATGGATTTCATATGATATAGGAAAAGATCAAAAGTATGTGGAGCAGAAATTTTTAAGTTAACAATTTTGACACTTTAGTTTCGGCGGTTAAGCATTTCCTCTTCAACAGATATTGTAAGATAGCTTTACGAGCGCTGGAAGGAGTATTATTGCAATGTTCGTTATCCTCTAATTCTTCTAAGCTCTATTCTTACAGCATTTATACGGTCCATGCATTCAAGTTCGATGGCGTCTTTTTCGCCCCAGGGAATCTCTCCGCCAAGTTGTAATGTTAATATCCATGGGAAGATATCATGGTAAAAGAGACCGCATAAATTGCTTGTTTCATGCATACTCAATTCAAATTTATCCCCAACTTTGTGCCCAGCACTACAACGACCCTTGATTTCCTTAATTGTTCCTATAACTCTAAACCCAATTCTCGGCTTTTCTTGCATAGTTGTATTTTTAAATCTTTCAATTAATAAAATTTTTTGTAAATCTTAAAACAAATTTAGATTGAAAAGCAAACTTTTAGATAGTAAAGTTAACAATATGCTGAACAATTGTCTAACAGGCTCGAGAACTTTATGCTGAAGTGCGTGAAGAAATTGGAAAAGGAAGTTATCTCTTATACGTTTTGCTAATGCATATAATAACCTCAAGTGAAAACCGGATAAGTTATTGAAAGAATTCTCTAGAGAAAATCTCCGCAAAAACTTTTATTATTTCGTCGTTTACAAGCTTAAAGGTCACGATATCATTTTTTAGCTTTTTCTCTATAGCATTTCTTTTAACAAGGAAATTGAGATGTGCTATAGTTTCTCCGAATGCGAACCATTTTTGAATGCCCGGAAGAGATTTCCAGGAAGCATATGGTACATCCCATTTTATCTTTGAGGCTATCGAGTAGGCATTTTGACTCCCTTCTTTCAGAAGGGAAAGAATTTCGAAAAGTCTTTGTTTGTGATGGTTTATCAGCTCCAAGCATCTTTTTTTTAGGTCTTTAAATATCCGTCCATGACCTGGAAGCACTAAGTTTACAGAAAGCGTTGACATCTTTTTAATGCTACTTAAATACTCGTTTAATGGATCCTCATGATAGCTCCAAGCTGATATATTTGGTGTTATTTTTTCTAGAATGTGGTCACCTGATATAAGAAATTTTTTCTTTTGTTCATAAAGACAGATGTGCCCTGGCGTATGTCCGGGAGTAATTATACATTTAAACTTATAACCATCGACGTTAATTGTGCTTTGGTTGTCAAGAAAATTTAATTCTGAAACTTTTTGAAAACCTCTTTTAACACCGGGGTGTTCTTTCAGCACTTCATCTATTTCGTCCTTTGGAAAACCGTTTTCCAAAGCGAATGATGAAATTTCTTTAATCCACTCATTCACATTAATGAGCTCTTTTATTCTGCTCCCTTCTAAGCGACTTATATACACTTCAGAGTTGGATATAGCGGCAAGTTTGAGGGCCATACCAGAGTGGTCTCCATGAAAGTGAGTGAGAAAAAAGATACTTTTGTCAATGTTTACATTTAGCCTTAGCATTGCAAGGCGGAAAACTATTTCTCCACTTTTTTGATAAGGTCCTGGGTCGATTATTAGGATTCTCTCCGCTCCCTTTACAACATAAGAATTTACATATCTCAGCGGGCCTAATAGTGGAATTTTAATGCGAAATATATCGGGATATATTCTATTGATCAGCAATTTCACTCCTCGGTTTAAAGATTATAAAAAAGGAAAGGGGGGACGTTTTATTAGTATCCAGGCCAGCCTGCCATATGGCGCAGCTCGGCGGGTGTTTTGGCGGGTGAAGGTATTGCTGGTCTCAAAGCCTCGGGGGTATCCCACGAATGCTTATAAACGTCCGCTAAGTAGACTATTTTTGGAGCTTTTTTGGCCGGATCGTATTGCCACTGTGCGTTTGTCGGGGCACCCCAACCAACAGCCGGCTCAAACAACCTGCTATCATTGTAAATGTTTATGGCGGCGCTTGTATGCCAAAATGGATAAATGTAATCCTTAACAAAGGCGAACTTACCAGTGGGGGTTAAAACTTCAGTTTCTTCGAAAGCTTTGATTAAAGCTTTGATGTCCTTTGTGTCACCAACCTTTTCAACGGCCTTCTTCAACTGATAAACATGACCATAAGCAGTCATACTATTTCCTGAAATCTCTATGCCTTTAGCCATACATTTCTCGTAAAATGGTAGCCACCTATCTTTTGGCCAGCCGTCGGGAACCTCCTCTGGTAAAGGCCCAAGGAACGGTGCTAAAACACCTAAACATTTATAGAGCGTCATAGTCCAGAAGCCTCTATAGGCTCCAGCGCCACCAAAAAGCTGGACGTAGATGTCTCTTGCTGCTGAGGTAGCCCACTGCGAGACAAATGTGTCCACGTTTGTGAACCAGCTGCTCACATAGAATATTAACTCTGCACCAGCGTTCTTAATAGCCTCCAGGATTGGATAGTAGTTTGGCTCCTTCGGGCTGGTAACCTTTTGATAAACAACGTCTATGCCAACATAATCCTTGAGGAACGTTGCCACATCAGGAACCCATTCGAAGCCGGGAACTTTCTTACCTCCAAGCTCCAATGGACGCCAAGCAGCGGTCCAAGCTAAGCCCTCCCACAGTATGGCCACCTTCGTTACATTCATAGCCTTCCACTCGTCAGCCAATATTTTGAATGTCCCATAGTAGTGGAGTTCATGTGGTCCTCCTTGGAAGCAGTGTCCGTATTTCTGCGGATCTTTATAAATTTTTAATGCAATTTCATGTGCCATAGCCCAGTTTACTACAAATATGTGGGGGTAGTCCGGGAAGAGTTCTGCTGAGGCATCCATGACTGCTAATGCTATTTCGCTTCTGCCCTCAACCATTAGTAGCAGCACACCCTCCTCCATAATTAGGCGCTTCGCCTCGGACACGCTGGTGGTTGTCTCACCCTTACCCTGGCCCACAACCACCTCAACGGGCCTGCCCAAAATCCCCCCGGCCTCGTTGATCTCTTCAGCAGCCAACCTGACAGTCTCGATGCAAGGCCTCGTACCAACCGAGCCCACATCCCCCACGTACCCAACTTTGATAGGCTTAACAGGCGCGGGAGCAACATAAGCCACATAATAGTAGCCCAAAGCGGCAACAACAACCACAACAACCGCTATAGCAACATAAACTGCCCTTGCAACACCCCTAACACTACACCTATTCATAATTCCACCTGAAAAGTTTTAGAGCGGAAACGATATATAAAACTTTCCTATAATAAACTGGAGAATTTTACTAATCTCTTAAAAGGGGTATTTGAAGTTTTCATTTGCTTAACGGTTGAAGCGGGCACGGTAGCCCGTTGAAGACCACTTCGCGCTTTTTATCACTGGTTTCCCTCGCCTAAACCGTTTCTAAGCTCTAAAGTCCAAAAATTTTGAAAATGGACAATAGTAGTGGCAGATGAGAACTTCGAGGCGATCAGGTAAAAGTCGACAGCAACGAAATGGACTAGGCTACTATTTTCAACAGTCCGAGGTTAAGGCGGCTGAAAAGTTGCAGAACAAGCGATCAAGCACCCCAGTCTTTTCAACCTTTGATGCGGGGTGTATGGTTTAAGCATTTTCTAGCCTTGAAAGTGCTCATTCAATGTTCCAAAGCGGCTTAACTCCCGAGTCGGTTCTTCTGACAGGGCGGTATTAGTCGAAGTAAATTATCTCAGCCAAGGGTTCCTCCCAGACACGCCAACATCCCCTCCATAGCTAGATCTTAAAGTAAATTTTTGAACATGAAGTATGAAGCTTTCTCTCAATGGATCCAGAGGAGGAACAGACCTGACAGATAAGGGAAAAGGCTTCGCGCCTGTGAGTCTAACCTCATAGGCACTTTTGGAGGGGCTATTAGGTTTTTGATTCATGTCGGGTCCGCATGGATTCTATCCTCCAAAGCCTGTAAACGGCAAATGTGGAACTCCGCTTACATAATTTCAACTCATCTTGATATCAGAGAAAGCTCAAATTTTGAGACGAAAACCATAATCATTTTCTAGCTAAACTGCGATTCCAAAATCATCATAAAATTTTTAACTTTGAAATGATTTAAAAATTAATATGGAGTCATATTCTAAATTTAGTTCGCGTTATCCACTGCAGTTGAAAGCTTTCCTAACAAGACCAGTAAAGGTTTGTCCAGATAAAATAGGAGTGGTTTATAGAAACCCCAGAACACGTCAATATTTTAGGTTTAAATATATAGAGTGGTATAAACGTATATGCCAGTTAGCGAATTTTCTAAAAATTAAACTTAACGTCAATGAAGGTGACGTAGTTTCGACGTTAGCGTTTAACAACCATAGACATCTGGAACTTTACTACGCTGTTCCATGCATAGGGGCTGTTTTAAATACAATAAATGTTAGATACTCATTGGATCAAATAGAGTACGTGATAAAACATGCACAACCTAAGGTTTTATTCTTCGACGACGATCTCCTATATTTATTAGAAAATGTCTATGATAGAATAAAATCTGTGGTTAAAGCCTTTGTATACATGTCTGATGAACCAAAGGTCCTCGAAACTAAGATTACACCACTACATTCTTATGAAGACTCAATAAAAAAGGAACCTTCTAGTTTTGATTGGCCCGATTTGGATGAAAATAAATATGCAACACTATGCTACACAAGTGGTACCACTGGTCTCCCAAAAGGTGTACGCTTCACTCACAGACAAATCTATCTGCACACGGTACATACGAGCCTAAACGCAGCACTAAACGCGGATCCTGCAATACAGCGTTTAGGTGAAGCATCTGTAGTGATGATCAATGTACCTCTTTTCCACATTCATGGATGGGGAACGCCGTTCTCCTCGGTGCTCGCATGTCATAAAATAGTGCTTCCCGGAAGATTCACTCCAGATGGGTTCTGTGAACTTGTACAAACGGAAAAAGTGACCTCAACATCGTTAGTTCCAACAATGTTAGCCATGCTCGTTGAATATCTGATTTCAACACAGGAAAAATATGATTTATCAAGTTTAAAATACGTAGGTGTCGGTGGCGCTGCTTTACCGCCCGGATTAAAAGCAGCTGCGGAGAAAACAATTCCAGGTTTTGTAGTTTCATCAGGGTATGGTATGACAGAAACTTGTCCAGTAATCTCCGGAGCCCATATAAAGTCCCATATGGTCGATTGGCCTAAAGAAAAACTTGATGAAATTAGAGTTAAAACTGGCATACCTATAATAGGACTTGAAGTTGATGTGATCGATGAGGAAGGTAGACCTGTACCGAGGGATGGCAAAACAATTGGCGAAATAGTCGTAAGAGGACCGTGGGTCGCAGAGGAGTATTATAAAGATCCCGAAAAAACGCGGGAAGCATGGAAAGGAGGATGGTTCCACACGGGCGATTTAGCTGTAATAGATGAAGAAGGTTACCTAATAATAGTTGATAGAGTAAAAGATGTTATAAGAAGTGGAGCTGAGATGGTGCCAACAGTACTGCTCGAAAATATTACGATGACCATGGACGCGGTCTCAGAAGTAGCATATATCGGCGTACCTGATGATAAGTGGGGAGAAAGACCCCTTGCATTGATTAAGCTCAAAAAAGGCTCTTCATGTACGGAGGACGACGTATACAAGTTTCTATTAGAACAATGCAAAAAAGGAAGAATAGCCAAATGGATGCTGCCTGATTATATAGCCATTGTAGAAGAGATACCATTAACCAGCGTTGGGAAGTATGATAAAAAAGTCATTAAAGAGAGACTCAATGAGTATTTACAAAGAGCCAAGAGAGTACATAAAAGATAAGCGGCACTTACTAATCATTTTATAAAAAAAGGTTAGCTGAGGCTTGTGATTATTTGTTCAACGGTTCTAACTCTTCCCATAAATGGAAAAACCATTTTCACGAAAAAGTCGTGGGTCTCTTTTCTCATATCAGCGCAACAGTCCCTGACGATTATGACGTTAAAGTCTCTTTCTCTTGCACCTATTGCCGTTGCAGAAACACATCCGCTTGTGATTACGCCAGTGAGTATAAGTGTATCCGTAGCTAATCTGCGGAGAAATAATTCAAGTGAAGTTTGGTAGAACGCGTCAGACCTCCTTTTCTCGATTATGTATTCAGTTGATAGTGGTTTTAGTTCGTCGACAAATTCTGCCCCATAAGTTCCTTCTATAAGAGATTCCCTCATTTTTAGCAATACTTGTCTGCCAAGCAGTTCTGATGCATCGGTAAGCGCTGGCCAAACGTCCTTTCCATTTGCCCTTCGAACAGTTTTTATATGAAATATTGGTAAGCGTCTTTCCCTCGCAACCTTCAGCAGCTTTGCAATATTTTCGATCACCTTATTCTCCTTAACTTGCTTTACCAAAAGCGAAAATGGACCAATCTCATTCGCAACTAAATCATTTTGCATGTCGATTATTAGTAATGCAGTTTTTGATGGATCAAGCTTCTCTTGCATTCTAATTACCTTTTCTCCTCCCTGCCAAGCCGTCCAACAAGGCCTGTTAATTCAAATGGACCCATAGGAAAACCATAGCCCAGTTTGAGGGCTAAATCCACTTGCTCTGGTGTTGCTATACCCTCTTCAACTATGGCTCTACATTCGCGAACTAACCCAGCGTAAGCTCTATTGGCAACAAATCCATACCTTTCCGGAGCATCATTTATAACTATTGGTGTCTTTCCAAGTTTTATGGCCAAATCCTTTATACAATTAACCGTTTCTTCAGAGGTTTGTTTAGTTTTCACAACTTCGATTAATCTCATTACCGGTGCTGGATTAAACCAGTGCATGCCTATTACTTTATCAGGCCTATCAGTAGCGCCAGCCATCGCTGTTATTGGATAACCCGAAGTGTTAGACGCCAGTATTGTATGAGGTGGACAAAGTTTATCCATTTCTCTAAACACCTTAAGTTTCAAGTCGAGAATCTCAGGGACACATTCAATAATCACGTCTGAATTTTTACATAGCTCTTCCATGCTGGTTGTAAATTTAAGATTGTTTAGCGCTTGTTCATATTGTTCCTTCGTTACTTTTCCCCTTTCAAGCCCCGTCTTTAGCCCAAACCGACCACTTATTATGTTTTCTTTCGCACGATTTAGCAACTCGTCATTAAGATCCCTGCCAATAACTTTAAACCCGAATGTAGCGCACACCTGTGCAATTCCGCTGCCCATCGTGCCTAGACCGAGTACTCCGATTATTTTTATATCTTCTACCTTCATATCAAACACCAATTTTTTGTAGAATTTTTAAAAATAAAAATTTTTGGGTGGGGATCATCAGATTTGCACGGTTAAAGTTATACCAAAAAGGCAGTTTTACTTTTGTTGATATATTAACTTAAAACGTTTAAATTTATATGTGTTTAAAATAAATGAAATATTTTCGAAAATTGAGCCTCGATTTCCACGTGTACGCTTCAAATTATAGGCATAATGTATAAGAAGCGTCATGTAAACCTATGAGACTACCTAGTTTTCATCAATTTTTTAACTTCATCAATTATTCTTGGTAAGATCTCCCCAGTTTTTCCCTGTAAGAAATAGTCTGAGACGCCTTGGAAAGTGGCGGAAGTGGGTTCTAAATTGACTTCTACGATAACTGGTGGTGGTGTTTTTCTTTTAGCAATCCATGGCAATTCAGCAAATGGATAAACAACGAGGGACGTCCCACATATAAACATGAAGTCGCATTTCCGTACTTCATCTAAACTGCGATTTATAGCGTCTTGTGGAATTGGTTCCCCGAATGAGACAGTGTCATGCTTCAAAACTCCTCCGCATTTTCTACAAAATGGAGGGAGGCGACCAGTTGCTTTCAACTCATTTAAATTATATTCCTCCCTTAAATATCTCGTACCACAGTCTACGCATCTTAGCTTAAACATACTTCCATGGTATTCAATAACATTTTTACTTCCAGCTTTCTGATGTAGCCCATCAATGTTCTGGGTGATGACGCACTTTAATATTCCCATGTTTTCTAGCGCAGCAAGAGCAAAATGTGTTGGATTAGGAAGCACTTTCTCTAAATCTCCGAAAAAGGAACGCCTAGTTAATACCTCCTCCCAATATTTTTTGGGGTTAGTTAAGAATAAATTATACATCTGATAAGCCTTTCTTTCCGCTTCTGGATTCAAGGTCCATATGCCAGATGGGCCTCTGAAATCGGGTATCCCTGATTCGGTTGAAACACCAGCTCCTGTAAGTGCAATGGCATACTTCGAAATTGTCAATTTTTCGGCAACCCTTTTAATTAGAGATTCCATGGATAATCGTTATAATTTTTCTAAAGTTTATTCTTATATATTTTATATTTCTTTATTAAATTGTTTAAGTGATAGTAAGAATTGTTTTGGGAAATTATTTTTAAATGTATATAGAAGCTAAAAGGAAGGTAGTAATAAAAACAAGTGAGAAAGTATAAACTACCTTGGCACTCCGCCTCTTTTCCAAACCGTAGATTACCCTGCGTTCACTTAGCAAACTATTGTACTATTGAGGATGTCGTGTACATTCTTGCTGGTCAGCGGACGATCGGACTACGTGAAGTCTACATTAAAATGCTAACCGGCACGCTGTAATTTTACTCGGGCTTGTCTTTTAATACGGCTTTGTTCAGCCGATACCATCAGCATTATCTGTGCAAACTCGCTCTCAATAGACCAAATTGGAAACTGGCAACATTTCAAAATTCTATGTTAAGTCTCCTATAATCGCCTTATTTAGGCTTGCACATCAAGTTACGGGCATGATGCAAAGGTAAACGAAATACACGTTAGGTTCAAAAAAGATTGTGGACTTAGGTTCAGGTATGGCACTACGCGAGAAAATCTTGGCCTAGCTCTAAACCTCGGGAATGGGATATTTCGAAATGAAAGCTAAATGAAGTAGAAACCTAATGTTTAGATCAACCCTATTATTAAATGATGTTCCTAGCTTTATAAGCTTTAAGCCATAAATCATGAGTCCCTTTAGCATTAATAATCCCTCTCAAATTCTAAACTGTTAAGATTCCAGCCACCATCATTTCATGCACGATCGCTAATCGAGCTGCATGTTTAGCTAGATTTAACCTGCTATTCAATTTTAACAGAGGATTCTGCACGAGCTCCTGAGGCTTATAAAGGAGAAGCTTCAGCTGAAGCATAAACCGAAGCATCTTTAAAAGGAGATTGTTGAGGAGCGTTACGGCGTTGAAAAAGCTAAAACTTAGAAACATTTATAGACCTGCTCCTAGCTTAAAATACTCTATAAGAAACATGAAATAGGTGGGATATTTGCCGGTGGTTCAGGTTTCTGTATGGGCTGGCATGAGCATAGAAAGTAAACGGAAGATTGTTGAAGGGATCACCAAAGTATTTGAGGATATAGGAATCCCCAGGGAAGCTGTAGAAATAATCATATACGAAACGCCTAAGACAAACTGGGCAACAGGCGGACAGCTACATTCAGATTCAGAGAAATTTGCAAAGACAAAAGTGCCATGACTGTTTAGAGGCATGCATGTACACAAAAATCGATTTAAAATAATTGTTTTAAAGTAAAAAAGATTATTCCGTAAAATTCTTAAGCACATATAGCTCCTAACCTCCGCCTGCTTTTGGCTGAATGCTCAGCAAGGGTGGTGACTATGTGTCATTAAATTTATATATCTCTCCACTAAGAATAAACTAACGGTGAAAAAATGTCTTACAAAACATTAATTTATGAGAAAATTGATGGAGTTGCAAAGATAACATTGAATCGTCCAGAAAGATTGAATGCGATTAACAGGGAAGTGAGAATGGAATTATATCAACTTCTGGAAGAGATTAAAAATGATCCCGACATCAGAGCTGTTATCATTACGGGAGCCCCAAGCATTAGAGAAAAGGAAGGACGGAGGGAAATCAGGTATAGTTTCTCTGTTGGATGGGATATGACTGAGGCTTTTCAACCAAGTCCTGGACCTGAACCTCCAGTAGACATTATGGATTATATCGCTAATTACGAGAAACCTCTGATCGCAATGGTGAATGGATACGCTTTAGGTGGAGGGTGCGAATTAGCCCTGGCCTGCGACTTCATATTTGCCTCGGAAAACTCCCAATTTGGGCAACCGGAAATACAGAGAGGCTTTATACCCGGATGGGGTGCTACTCAGAGACTTCCAAGACGGATCGGCTTATCTCAAGCTAAACGGCTAATATTTACTGGTGATATGATAGACGGTAAGGAAGCGGAAAGAATTGGTTTAGCAGACGTGGTTGTGCCGATGGAGAAACTTGAAGAGGTTACACTGGCTTTTGCAAGGAAGCTTGCAGGCCAGGCTCCACTCGCAATTAAGTACGCTAAAGAAGTTATGAATAAAGGAATCGAGATGGACATAGCAGGTGGCTTAAAGCTCGAAAAAGAGGCCGGCGCTAAACTCAGGCTAACAGAAGATTTCCGAGAGGGAATTAGAGCATTCATGGAAAAACGGCAGCCAGTTTGGAAGGGTAAATAATTTATTTTCTCGATAATCATTCTTTTTTCTTCGCAATGAATTTTTCATAACTAAAACTTAATACCATAAGTACACAAATGATACATGCTAAATAAAGCATCATAAAGAATGGGTAACGTAATCCCATTACTTCAGCAATACTTGATAAAATAGATGGAGAAACTGTTCCTCCAAGGTCAAAAAATGTCCTCCAAACACCCATGGCGACACCTAAAGAGGATTTTCCTTTGAGAGAGAAAGCCACTACGGATGGTGTAATCGAATATGCAATTCCATAAGCCACCGATATTAAACAGAGAAGTAGAGACAGCGAAAGAGGGTTTTCAGCCAATATGAAAGAGCCTATCGAAAAATCAACTAGAGCAAATGCAAAAAAATAAGTAAGGGAGTACGCTTTTGGGTATTTATCGAAAAGGACACCTCCAATTAGTGTTCCTATAGCAACACCTAACCCACGCGGTGCCATTATAAGACCTATTTGCGCCTCTCCAAGCTTCATAACTTCTCTGGCGTACAATGGAACCATAAGCATCGCAAGACTTTCTGGAAATTGAATGGAAAGTATCGCTATGTTCGCGATAAAGACCTCCTTTTTATAAAGCATTCTTAAAAAACCTTTATACATGTCTTTTGAGAAATGCGATGTATTAATACCATCCTTTGACGGTGATATTTCCTTGAAAGGAATGAAGATAAGAATTAAAGATCCCAGAAGCAAAATTAATCCGTTTAAAAAAAAAGTTGCTCTATATCCTACCAGAGATGCAAGGTATCCACCCAATGGGGCTGCTACGCTAAGTGTACCAAATTCCACTGCTTGAAGAATGGAAATGCATTTTCCTCTGATTTCCTCAGGGGCGCTTTCTGCAATATAGCTTAATGAGGACAAGAAAAAAAGGACGCTTCCAATAGCGTTAATTGGACGTAACGCCATTATCTGAAAAATATCTGCTGCTAGTGCAGTGGAACAGAGAGAGAGGCCGCTTATAGAAATGCCCAGTAGCATTAACACACGTTTCGATATAACATCTGCAATATGACCTGCTGGAACTTCGAAGATCAAACGTGCGATCCAAAATACAGAACTAACAAGACCTATTAAGAAGTAAGATTCTGTCAACGTTTTTGAAAAAAGCGGAAAAATTGGGAGAACCATTCCGGAAGCTAACATTAAAATAAAGCCATAAATATATATATAAAAATATTGTCTTATATTCAAGATTTATCTTCCTTTAAAGGAATTTTAAGTCTCTCTTTCGACTATTGTGGCTATACCCTGCCCTAACCCCACACACATTGTTATAAGAGCGTATTTCGCATCTTTATCCTCCATGCCGTGAATAGCTGTAGCCAACAATTTTACCCCGGTCTCTCCAAGAGGATGGCCAAGCGCTATAGCGCCTCCATGAGGATTCAAACGTGGATCAAACGGGTCTACTCCCATCTCTTTGCACCACGCCAAAACCACCGACGAAAACGCTTCATTAACTTCGAACCATTCTATCTTTTCTAAGGTGAAGCCTGACCTTCGCAGAACTTTTTGGGTTGCAGGGATAGGGCCTGTGAGCTGATATGGACCTGGATCGACTCCTACTAAAGCGAATCTGTCAGCCCTCAAAACGGCCTTAGGCTCTAATCCAAGCTCTTTTGCTTTTTCCCTGCTCATAAGAAGCGCGGCGCAAGCTCCATCCGAGACTGGAGCAGAGTTTCCTGCAGTAATTTTTCCTTCCGTTATTCCCATAAATGGTGGAGGTATAAAGCTTGAAGGTAACGTTTTCATTCTCTCCCTGTCCACATCAAACCTTATAGTCTCGTCCACATCGACAACTTTTACCGTTCCATCAGGCATCTTAACGGGGATGGGCACTATCTCCTTCTTAAATTTCCCTTCTTGTGTTGCTTTGATCGCTTTTTGTTGACTCCAGAAACTAAAATCATCTAATTCATCTCTTGTAAAACCATACTTATGCGCTATTGCTTCCGCAGATTGCCCCATAGTAACGGGCATCCCGGTGGGCGAATACCTTCTCCAAACTTCCACTAGCATATCTGGCACATAGTCGGGTGGAACTGGGGCTCCCCGCCTTGATTGTGTTGGATGAGCTTCGCGGTCAACGTCAAAGTCCCTACTCATAGACTCTACGCCACAGGCTACTGTTATATCAGAGTAACCAACCATAATCTCAAACGCAGCAAAGTGAAGAGCTGAATGTGAGCCAGCGCATTGCCTATTAACTTGACAGCCGGCTACGGTTGGAGGAAAACCAGCCATGAGGGAAGCAATTCTGCCAGAGTTATGGGGTCGATCGGACGTGCCACAGATTATGTCGTCAATTATTGCTGGATCTATATTATTCCGCTCAATCAAGCCTTTAAGACAATAAGCTAAGAGTTCATCAGGCATGACCCTACATATATCTGAATATCTCCGCGTGGTTCTGATACCACAAGGTGATCTAACGGCGTCTATTACGACTACCTCTTTAACCATCTCATTTCACCTTTTTTACATTATTCAAAAGAACTTAAAAGCTTTTAGGATATTACTTAATACTAAGTCCACGAAGTAAAAGTTCTATTTTAAAACCATAAAACATAAAAATTTAAGTAATTGGGAAAAGTATAAGGATGTAGTCCGGAGATCCTACATGGGAAAAGTCCGCTTTGGCTGTTATTTACCCATACCCGCTACCCCGGTTGATAGGCTCTTAAAGATAGCTGTTTTGAACGAAGAGGCAGGCTTTGATTCTTTATGGGTTCCGGATCACGTCTTATTCCAAGAGGGAATAGTGCCAGAAGCCTGGTGTTTATTGTCTGCTTTGGCTGTGACAACTAGAAAGGTTTTATTGGGCACGGCTGTCAGCGACCCGCACAGATATCACCCTGTTGTTTTTGCGCAAAAAGTTGCAACTGTTTCGAAGCTTTCAGGAGGGCGCGTAGCGCTTGGATTAGGGGCGGGTGAAGCAATAAACTTAGATCCGTTGGGAATTGACTGGAAAATTAAACCAGTCGCAAAGATGGTTGAAGCAATTACAATTATGCGAAGGTTATGGAATGGCGAAGTTTTAGACTTTGAGGGGAAATTTTGGAAGTTAAAGAACGCCTTTTTGCAGATCACACCAGTAAATAATAGGGTGCCAATCTACTTGGGGGCTAATGCTCCTAGAACTTTAAGATTAACAGGAGAGATTGCAGATGGGTTATGGTCTATTCCGCTTCCACCGCAATTATTTAGAAAACGCTTTGAAATGGTTAAGGAGGGGGCGGAGGGGGCGGGCAGATCTATTGACGAGATAGATACGGGCTTATATCTCTATACTGCCGTTTCTGAAAGACGCGAAGAAGCCCTTCAACGGATATTAAGCTTTAAATTCAGAATAATCACTTCTCCAAAAGTATTAAGCGAGGCTGGTTATAATGTTCCCGAAGACCTAAAATCAATATCATTTTTTGAATATCTAAGAGACCCTCGGAAGGCGCAATTTCTTAGAGATAGACGGTTTTCTGAGCTCATACCCGACCAGGCCGCTATAGACTTTAGCATAGCAGGAACCATTGAGGACTGTATAGAAAAAATCGAAGAATATATTAAAGCAGGTGTAAGACATTTTCTGCTCATGAACATCGGGCCAGATCCACGCTGGACCCTTAAAGCATATAGCGAAAAAATAATCCCGTGTTTTAGAGAGAATAAGCACCTATAAACTCATATACACAAATTTAATGGAGAGTTCTATGAAAAGTGGAGGAAAATTTTATATTAGAAATCAAGCTAAAAATTCAGAAGGTGATGTTATATGGACTTTGAATTGACTGAGGAGCAGAAAGAGATCCAAAGGGCGGCTCGTGAGTTTGCGCAGAAGGAAGCAACACCAGAATTGTTAGATAAAGTTTGGAAGGAGCGATATGTGCCATTTGATTTGCTGAAAAAGGCCGCTGATTTAGGCTTTATATGCTCCACTTGGGACCCAAAGTATGGGGGCGGTGGACTAGATAGGATTTCTGCAGCTCTTATCGGATACGAGTTTGCAAGGGCTGGTCTTCCCATTCCCACGAATTTTGGAGCAGACATTCCATACCATTATGGACCAGAATGGATGAGAGAACAGATATGTACTGAAATTGCAAAAGGAGAGGCCATTCACTGCGGTATGTTTACGGAACCTTCTGGCGGAAGTGATTTAGGAATTACGAGATATTTAGACACAAAAGCCGTACGGGACGGAAATGAGTGGGTTATTAATGGTGTTAAAACATTTATAACGTCGGCGCCTATTGCAAAGTATGGATGCGTGTTAGTTCAGACAGATCCAAAAGCTGTTCCACCGTACAGAGGACTTACATGGATTGAGGTGGACATGAAAACACCGGGTATTGAAGTTAGACCTTTACCAGACATCGGCTGGCCCCACAGTCCTTTCGGCGAAGTTTCATTCTCAGACGTCAGAGTGCCTATAGATAACACGATAGGTGAAATTAATAGAGGATTCTACCTTGGAATGGAATATCTAAATAGTGCAAGGGCAGCCGTCGGGCTGTCATCCTGTGCTGCGGCAAGGGGAATCATAGAAGAAACGATAAAGTGGGTTAAGGAAAGGAAAGTATTTGGTAGACCAATCTGTGACTATCAGCATGTTAGGTTTACAATTGCAGAGCTTTTACCCAAGATAGAGGCAGCGGAGCTACTCGCTTGGAAAGTTTTGTGGATGGACGCTAAGGGTGGAGAAAAAGTATTTGGACGGGACGAAATACGCAGGTTGTCTTCCAGTGCCAAGTGGCTTGGCTCAGAAATTCTCGTAGAAACAGTGAATAGGTGTATAAGATTCTTTGGAGGATACGCTTTTACGCTGGATTGCCCGGTAACGCGGCGTTATCTATCCGCCCTCTCAAATGTGATTGTTGAGGGTGTATCAGAGATACACCTAGACGGCATCGGACGCATACTGTTTGGTCCTTACGAAATTGAGAAACTTATGAGACCGAGGACTTAATAAAACATTCAAAATTCACTCATTTCACCTTTTATTTTTTAATTATATTGATGAAGAAAGTTAAAGTTAGGATAAAAAAATTTAAAGTTCTACTTCTATACCTGCCGCTTCATTAACGTCTCTTAAAGCATATTTAACCCACTTCTTATTTTCCTCTTCAGGATTAATACCAGCAGCTACTTTGGCTGTATTTTTGACACGTTCCCAATCAAATGAATAGTATGTTTCCAGTAATTGCATCTGCAATGAACCTTCTGCATGTATCGTCGTAACTTCATGCCTGCAGCTTGTTAAGCTTTGAGCGAGCTTTATAGCACGCAGTCTATGTTCTGTGGGCACTCCATCTTTTCCCGCAAGATACTTCTCTATATATGGGCGGGTTTCCGGATTTTCATAATCTTTAAACGATGGCATTGTCGCCACAATCCCGCCAGCTATGTCTTGAACAAATTTTATTCCTTGATGGTAATATTCAGCGTACATAAACTTAGCTGCGTTAGAAAGTATCGGATTTGGATAGGCCATATCCGCACGCTTATCGTATACGCAGCGTTCACAAGCCGCTCTGTTTAACGCTTCAATACAGCTATACCACCATGCTAGCCAGGCAAGTTTCTCTCTAACGTGGCCTACTCCCTCAAGTCCGTTATATTCCTCCATTAGCTTTGCTGCACCTACTATTCGCTCTATCTCCACTGTTTTGTAAGCTCCTGCACTAAGTCTATGGAAGTTAGCGAACATTCTTGCAAATACACCAGCATATTGATATTCTCCATTCATGAACACCCTTTCCTCCGGTATAAAAACATCGTCGAAGATTACTAAGGCGTCTGTAGGATAGCCGCCCTCAGGTGGTGGCTCAGGGCATATAATTTTAATTCCCTCAGTGTTCACCGGAATTGTAAATGCTATTGTGTAGTCTTTGCCTCTTGGATCTGGCATAGCTCTTGTAGGCATTACAAGCATTTCATTTACTATAGGTGCAAAACTAATATGAGCCTTAGCTCCTCTAACAATTATGCCATCAGATTTCCTTTCAACGACTCTTAGATAGAAGTCTTTGTGTTGTACTTGCTCCCACGGTCTAAGCGTCCTATTACCTTTAACGTCGGTCATTGCCATAGCTAGGGATAAATCATTCTCCATGAAATATTTTCGATACTCTTCCATTTTGCTGTAGTAATCCGTTCCCAAGTCTTCGTCCATTATTTTAGTTGCGACACAGAGTGCTTGTACAGCGTCTATCCCTGTGAACCTTGAACCGAGTCCTCCCATGCGCATCAAAAACTGGATTATTGCGCGCTTCCTTAATAAGTCGTTGGCATTTCGCATTCGTTTGTAAACGAAGTAGACAGGACGCCCGCCTTCATACTCTATAAGTATTTTTTGGAATTTCGGATCCTGTGATAATTTATAGTCCATGCCAGCTCTTTTGATCGCTTCAATAAAGTACGGGTGTTTGGTAACATCCTCGATCCTCTCTCCATTCCAGTAAACGACCCTTCCATCCCTTAAGCTTTCGACATATTCTTCAAATGTTTTAACCATCGCAGCTCTCCTTACCTACTCTTTTTTCTTTTTCAAAAAAAATTAAATATTGAAGCTTTATTTAAATTTTATTAAAGGGGGTGTATTAAAGCTGGACATCATAGTTTGCGTTAAACATGTGCCGGAATGTGCCGAGGCAGAGCTGAAAATAGACAGCAGTGGCAAAGATATTGAAAAAACTGGTTTAGTTTTTGATATAAATGAGTTTGATGATTACGCTAGCGAGGAGGCTGTACGGATAAAGGAGAAGTTCGGTGGAACAGTTACTGTGATAACTGTTGGGCCTCCGGAAGCTGATTCAACGCTTCGAAAATGTTTGGCTCGCGGCTCGGATTATGCAATACGTGTATTTGATCCAAAAATAGTAGGTTCTGACGCCTATGTCATAGCAAAAATTCTCTATAGTGTTATCAAAAATATGCGATTTGATTTGATTCTCACGGGGGCTCAGGCTGAAGATGACGGAAGCGCAGTAGTCGGACCAGCTTTAGCAGGGCTTCTTGGCATTCCTCATGTCACAATGGTTAAGAAAATCGAGTTCAGCGATGGGAAAGCAATCGTAGACCGTGAACTTGAGGGGGGATTAATGGAACGACTTGAAGTAAAAATGCCAGCTCTTCTCACGATCCAGTCTGGAATAAATGAGCCGCGCTATGTCTCAATTATAGGTGTTCGTAGAGCCATGCAAAAGGAGATAAAAGTTTTAGGATTAGCTGATATAGGATTAAATGAAAGCGACGTTGGCTATGCGGGGTCTTGGATAACAATAGAGAAGCTCTATATTCCACCAGCCGAAAAACGAGCGGAGTTTATTAAAGGAAGCCCGGATGAAATTGGACGGAAAATCGTTGATATTTTAAGGTTGAGGGGGTTATTATAAATGAACGAAATATTTGTTTTGGCTGAACACAGACAGGGTCAACTGAGAGATATAACTTTTGAGATGCTGACAAAAGGCAAACAGCTAGCCGAAAATACTAACGCAAATTTAACGGCAATATTACTCGGCAAAAATGTTATGGATATTGCAAAGGCTTTAACCGAGTACGCCGACAAAGTAGTCGTTGTGGAGGATGATAGACTTGAATATTTTATTTCCAGCGACTATCAGAGGGTGATGGAATACTTGATCAAGTGCTACCAACCTATTTTAACGCTTATCGGACATACTTCGTATGGTGTAGAACTTGCCCCGAGATTAGCAGTCTCTTTAGGAATACCACTAGCAACCGATTGTATAAATCTAGAATTTGAAGATGGAAAATTGAAGGTTACCCGCCAAATTTATGGCGGAAAAATAAACGCCATATTAAAGGTCCGACAATCTAGAAGTTATATCGTAACAGTTCGACCGGCAACGTTTAAAGCTCAAAAACCATCTCCGCCAAAAAATGGACAAATAATTAAGGAGAGAGTATCGCTGGAAGAGGCGCAAACGAAGCGATTCATAGAATATGTTTCACCACCACCCGGAGCTGTCGACATATCAGGTGCGAAGATAGTGGTAGGTATAGGGAGAGGTATTAAAGAGCAAAATAACATACCAATGATTGAAGAATTGGCTAATCTACTTGGCGGAGTTATAGGCTGCTCCCGGCCCATCGTAGACAAGGGTTGGCTTCCATACGATAGGCAAATTGGAGTTTCAGGAAAGACTATAAAGCCAAAACTTTATTTAGCCCTAGGCATTAGCGGAGCATTTCAGCATGTTGTTGGAATGAAAAGCTCTGAGCTAGTAATTTCAGTGAATAAAGATCAAAATGCGCCAATATTCGGCTACTCAGATTACGCTATAGTTGAAGACCTATTTAAAATTGTACCAGCTTTGAAGAAGGTGCTTGCGGAAGCCAAAGTTAAAAAGTAAACGCTTGACCCCTATTTTTTCCTCGAATTTATTACTATTTTGAGCTCTTCAATAAACTTTCCCTGAAAGCGAGCCGACTTATTGCTTGAGGCAGAGCGTCTGGATTTACATGTATGTTTACCATTACAGGTCTTTTCATGCTTTCTTGAAGTCCTTCTTCCATTCCTGAGCTTAATTCTTCACGCCTTGTTATTTCAATATACCCTACACCTATTGCTTCAGCAAGCTTTGAGAAATTTACGCTATGTGTTTCTGTTGCAAAAGTCCTACCGTAAAACCTTTTTTGATGGAAAGTAAGTACGCCTTGGCATCCATTATTGAATATCAAAGTTAGTATGTTCGCTCGTACCCTGACAGCAGTAGCCAATTCGATGCATGTTGATAAAAACCCAAAATCTCCCACTGTAGCTATAACTTCTGCGGAGGGTTTTGCGATTTTCGCACCAACAGCTGCAGGAATTGCATATCCTAAAGAATTAAACCCACATGGTGAAAGGAAACTGCGGGGCCTATATACCTTAAGTTGAAAGAGAGCTACTTGATTCCAACCTGCATCGCACGTAACAATTGTATTATTGTTAACTATCTTTTCTAATGCTTTTATAATATCGCTATAATTTATCCTTTGTTCACTATACCCCATTTCAGGATACTCAACAACGTGTTCTCTTAATTTCATTATTCTCTCTACGCCTCTCTTTATTTTCTTCTCCAGAAACCTTGCTTTAAGGTGTTTAATAATAGTCTTTAAAAAAGGCCTTAAATCGCTCTTAATTGCCAAGGTAGCTGGATAAACTTTGTTAAAGATATTTTCGTCAATATTTACATGTATAATAGTCTCTGGAACTTTTAGACTCCATCTCCCCGTTCCCAACTCGCTGAAGCGTGTTCCAAGAGCTAACATCAAATCACTTTCTTCTACAATTTTTAGAGCTAGTTCATCTCCCATATTTCCATTTGCCACGCCAGCATACAATGGGTGATCAGGTGAGATAGATCCCTTTCCCATAATACTTGTTACAACTGGTGCTCCTACAATTTCAGCTAGTTCAACAAGATCCCCTGAAGTATTCGACGATATAATTCCACCCCCGGCGAAGATAACGGGACTCTTCGCTGAAGATATTAAGTTAATAGTTTTCTTTACTAACTCCTTATCCGGCTCCACAAGTTTAGGAGTCGTACGTTGATATTCATGGAAGACACCTTCAGATATTAAAACATCAATAGGTACCTCAATGTATATAGGCCCAGGCTTTCCTTCCACAGACTTAGCAAATGCTTTAGAGATTGAAATAGGGATCTCTTCAACATTTTTCACTTTTATAGCTAATTTCGTTACAGGTTCAAAGATTTTTAGTTGATCTTCAAAGTTTCTAAGTTCGTGATATTGACCTTTGCCAAAGTATCTAGTTGAAACACCACCTGCAATTAAAATTAATGGAGCCCCCTCAACAAAAGCCTGCGCTACTGCGGTAACAGTGTTCGTGGCTCCAGGACCAGCAGTTGATATTAAGACACCAGGTTTTCCGGAAACTCTTCCATAACCATCAGCCATAAAGCCAGCGCCAAGTTCGTGCGTACATAATATATGATTTATTTTCCCGCTTGAGGCAAGCGCATCATATAGTGGAAGAATGTGAGTCCCAGGCACGCCAAAAACAACATTAACATTTTCGTTAAGGAGACATTCAACTATAGCTTTTGCTCCGTTAACTTTATTCAAGGTTGAACCTCCGTTAATGCTTTTTTGACATTTTCTAGTATATAAAGCGCGTAGCGATTTAATGCCTCTAAAGTAACGCCAGCTATATGTGAGGTTATAATTAAATTAAGCTTCTCACCACTTTTATATGCCTTGAGCAATGGAGATGTTTCGTCGGTAGGTGGTTCAGTTGTAAGTACGTCAGCTGCATACCCTGATATCTTGCCATTTCTTAATGCATCCAAAATAGCATGCTCATCGACGATCTCTCCACGGGCTGTATTTATGATATATGCCTTATCCTTAATATTTTCAATTTCATGTCGTCCAATCATTTTTCTCGTTTCAGAAGTTAAGGGCGCATGAATAGAAATAAAGTCAGAGTTACGCAAGAGATATTCTAAATTAACCTTTTCAGCTCCAACTTTTTCAATATTTTCTATAGAAACATAGGGGTCATAAATTAATATTTTCATTCCGAGCGCACGAGCGATGTTTGCGACATGTGTACCGATTCTACCCATTCCAATTATCCCTAAGGTTTTACCATAAAGCTCGGTTCCTATAGTTAAGAAACTTGACCATGCCCCATCTTTGACAAAGAGAAGATTTTCATAAATTCTTCTTGCAATGCATATCATAAGACCAATAGTATGCTCGGCAACCGAATAACTACTTGCACCGGCCGCTGTTACAACCTTAACTCCTTTCTCCTGAGCGGCTTTCGTATCTATATGGTCAAACCCGACGCTTGCAGTTCCTATAACCTTTAAGTTTGAGTTCATAATAATATCTCTTTGCATTTTATGCCATGTAGAAATTATGACGGCGTCATATTTGCCACTTTTTACCTCATTCTCAAACTCTATTCCACGTATTCTCTTTATAGTAACTTCGGCGATGTCTGCAAGAACTTTAGGAAAAGTATTCGAAGCACCAACAGCATCTAGAACTTTAAACTTTAATTGTCGTCGCATTTTTTCTTCACCATAACATTTCAATAAATTTTAAAAGTTTTTAATTTAACTCTTTGCAAATTTTTGATTCTCAGAAACTACTTATTTCACCCTGACGATAAGAGAGAGGTCGTTGACAATTTTTGTAACGCATAATTTGTTTAAAAGCAAAAGAAGTTTATTAAACATCAAGATTTAATTTCTATAATTATAAAAATGACGTAAACAAAATGTGATTTACACTCGATTTTTTAAAGGGGAAAACAAACAGTTTAACCTGGTTCGATGGAGGTCTTCCTAAAGTTTCACACATGGTTCCGAAATGAAAAAAGAGCCCAGACAGTTAGGAACTTCTAAAGAGGGAACCAGAGGTGCTTTTAGGCACTGGAAGGCTACAATGGAATACGTGAGGACAAAGGACATTTTACACGTGATGAGGCTACTTGACCATAAGAACATAAAGAATACGTTAATCTACACGCAGCTTACAAACGTCAAAGAGGACGAGTGGGTTTGCAAGGTTGCAAAAAATGTCGAGGAGGCGAAGCAGCTTATAGAAGCGGGATTCGAGTACGTTGATACCATTGACGGTTTTCACCTTTATAGAAAGCGTAAGTAGCGCTGTCTGTGGGTGGCGCCAAAAAGCCGGGGGTGGAGTTGAACCCACCACAGCATGGAGATTTCTCCCGCGCATCACCTTTTTTTCTATTTTCAATAAATAATAGTATTGCTCTCAATTTCGTTTTATCTGCAACTAATAGAAGTCTAATGTTGCAATTACATTTTTTCATACTCCAAATCTAAAATGGAATTTAAGAACGAATGCGACATTATCAGCCTAAAACTCACGAAATAGTCTCGATTCATAAATTTGTAAGCAGATTGGATGGACATCACATAAATCTTAATCTAAAAGATTTTTATTATCCTTTGCTTTATTAGAGATTAACGATTAAAAGCCAATTTGCTTACGTTGAAATGTTTAAACTCTCACCTACACTTCGATATTTAATGGATAAAGTGTAGATCCTACTCCATCAATTGTTGGTCCCAAGCGATAATGAGATTGAATATATTTTCCTAAGCCTTCTTCTCGATAATAGGTGTTATTAATTCCGTTCCAAATAAAATAATCAACCCAGCTAGTTCTAATTATTATGATAACCTTCGGTCTTTCTTCCTCCCAAGCAACTAAAATATCTCGTAATGTGATAAGGCCGTTCCGATAATATCGTATTGGTCCGCGGTCCGCGATAATCATCTTTACTCCATCCGTATCCCCATACGTCTTGAAAAAAATCCTTGAAAT
>JAWBXL010000023.1:0-23294 GCA_038867895.1 Bathyarchaeia archaeon
TCCTCGCCATCCTCGCGCCTAATAGAGTCTAGGACACGCTCAATAACAAACTTAGATAGCGATACACCAGCCCTCTCGGCTCGACGCTTCCAATCCTCAACCATCTCCAGAGAATGCAGATAAATATAGACGGTTCTCTCCTTAATAGTCTCAGTCTTACCCCTATTAGCGCGCGGCATATATAATCAAAAGAATAAATTCAAACCTAGATATAAATTTTTACCGGTAAAATGGTGCGGGGGGTGGGATTTGAACCCACGAACCCCTACGGGACGGGATACCCCATCTGTCGCTGATCTTGAGTCTTACGCGCCTACGGCATTATTTTGCCATGGGCTCCGCGCATTTGACCAAGCTCTGCCACCCCCGCTTCTCTATCTGTTTTTCGTGATCCATCTTATTATGGTTTTAATACATCCCTATGAAATTATCTCTTTCACTTTCCTCATTATTCCTTTGGAGTCTATTCCCTGTTCTGCCAAGAGCTCATGTGGTTTTCCTGAGTGTGGCATCTTTCTTACTGCGAGTATGTGCGGTTTTAGGCCTAGTGATGCCACAGCCTCGCCTAGCCCTCCCTCAGGGTAATGATCCTCTACTGTTATTATATGCCTTGTTTCCTCAGCTGCTCTAATTAGCGTCTTAGCATCGATGGGTTTTATGGAATAGCAGTCGATAACCCTAATCTTTATTCCCTCAGCTCTTAGTCTCTCATAAGCCTTTAGCGCTTCATGCACGGTTATCCCGCAGGCTACGACTGTTGCCTCATCATTTTTGCTATACTTTAGAATCTTTGATCCGCCGATATAAAATTCTTCCTCATTACCGTATATTACTGGCGTTTTTGGTCTGGTCATTCGAAGATACGATATTCCTTCATAATTCGCCATCGCACATGTGAGTTTCTCCGAGCTTACAGCATCACATGGATATAGGACGACGCTTCCAAAGATTACTCTGAACATTGCTATATCCTCCAGTCCCATCTGAGATGGCCCATCCTCTCCTATCGATACGCCCACATGTGAACCAGCTATCTTTAAATTTGCTCTTGAGTATGCTGCCATTCTTATCTGATCAAATGCTCTTGTGAGAAATGACGCAAATGTCGCAAGAAATACGTCGAATCCGTGTGTCTGTATTCCAACCGCTATGCTAACCATGTTCTGCTCGGCTATGTAGCATTGCAGGCTCCTCTCTGGAAACCTATCAAAGAAGTACATTGTAAATGTTGAATTTTTAACATCACCGTCTAGAACCACTAATCTCTCATTCTGCTCTCCTAGCTTTACAAGAGCTTTACCAAAAGCCTCTCTTGTAGCAATCATTTCGCCAATCCTATAATCTGTACTAATGGCATATTTCCTTCTAGGTTCGGCACAAACTTTAGCACTAATAAAGTTTTGTGGCTTAAACTCAATGTCATGCCTTATTCTTGAAAGCAGTTCTTTTTCAGCAATACTTAACTCTTCCTCGCTGAGAGCTGTCCCATGTCTTCCCTCTGCATTTTCAAGAAAGCTCACGCCCTTCCCTTTAACTGTCTTAGCGATTATAAAGGATGGCTTATCAGATTTTTTCGTCTCATCAAAGGCTCTAATAAGATCCTTAATATCGTGCCCATCACATATGGTGACATTCCAGTCGAAGGCCTTGATTCTTTTAGCATAGGCTTCCCAATCCCATTGAAATATTGTCGGCTCACTTTGACCAAGCCTATTCATATCCATTATTGCTACCAAATTTGATAGCCTAAGCTTGCCGGCGAGATTTATTGCCTCCCAGTTAGAGCCTTCAATCATCTCACCATCTCCAAGGAGAACATAAACGCGCCTGTTAATTCCTAGAAGTTTCTTGGCATATGCCATGCCTAATCCAATAGATAATCCTTGGCCAAGCGAACCAGTTGCGACCCTTATACCCTTTACTCTTGGAACAGGATGTCCCTCAAGAGGAGAGTCAAACTGTCTCAACGTCATTATTTTCTCACGCTGAATCACACCGATTTCAGCTAAAGCGGCATATAGGATAGGTGCAGCATGCCCTTTTGAAAGAATAAACTCATCGTTATCTAGATAATCAATATGTTCTGGGTCAATATTCATGACGTTGAAAAAGAGCGTTGCTACAATCTCGGCGCTTGAGAGACAGCTTGTCGGGTGACCCGATCTGGCTTTAGTGGTGGATCTAACGCTAGATAGTCTTAGGATATTAGCCTTGCTCTTCAAGTATTCCTCGAATGAATCAGCTTTGCACATGAACATTTTCTCCTTGGATGCTAAGCCGAGCTAATGAAGAATTTTAAATCTTAGAGAGATAAAATAGTATCGTTAGTTTCCAGTCTTTGCCAGAGTAAAGGTAGAGTAAGAAATATAAATAAAAGTGAAAAATGCACTTTAATCACACATTCAGCAAAAGTACTTTAAATACGATAAATTTTAAATTTTAAATAGCATCGCTGATACATATATGATCTAGGAGGATGCATGGTTTATGAAATGCCCAGTATGCGGTCAAGAGGCAAAGCTAGTCAAAGAATGGGATCTTGGTCCAAAGGTCCACATAAAACTTTATGAGTGCTGTGGCAAGAAATTCCGAGAGTACATAAAGAGATGATCAGATCAACTCTTCGAGTAATTATATTCCCAAATGTTTTTGTCCCCATAATCCCTTTTATTTGTTTTGGCTTCTTTAAGAGGTTATATTTTTATCTTAGAGCAAAAGTGTTTTAAAAGGAAATTTAAAGGTGCTTGTCAATCCACTTTTAGCATCTTAGTAGCGTTTAACCTTAATGTTAAAGCTAAAGTTAAATGAGGCTCCATCTCAATTATCTTTTGGATTAGATGGTGACCAAATGTGAATTACTCAGCAGTCACAGAGGTTTATGAAAAAATTGAAAATACGACTAAAAGACTTGAGATGACAGATTATCTGGTCGAACTTTTTAAAAAGACTCCAAAAGAGATAGTCGATAAGGTAGTCTATTTAACTCAAGGTAAGCTTTACCCAGATTTTATGGGTATAGAATTAGGTGTTGCCGAGAGACTCGCCCTCAAGGCTCTTGCTAAAGCCTCCGGAAGAAAGGAGAGCGAGATTGAGGAAGATTTAACTAAAACTGGTGATCTTGGAGAGACGGCACAGAGCTTTCTGGAGAAAAGACGTCAAATCTCTTTCTTTCAGAAACCGTTAACTGTGGACAGAGTTTATCAGACGCTTGATAAAATTGCTAAGGCATCTGGTGAAGGCTCAATGGACTTAAAAGTAAATCTTTTGGCCGGGTTATTGGCTGATGCTACGCCAAAAGAGGCAAAATATATCATTAGGACTGTTACTGGTAAGCTGCGTTTAGGAATAGCGGACATGACGATACTAGATGCCTTAGCTATAGCTTATGGTGGGGGGAAAGGAGCAAGGGATATTATCGAGAGAGCCTATAACCTTTCCTCAGATCTCGGTAAAGTCGCTAAGGTTGTTGCTGAGGGAAGTGTTGAGGCGCTTAAAAGCTTCAAGGTGTCCATCGGCAACCCTATAAGACCAATGCTGGCTGAGAGACTCAGTTCGCCAGCTGAAATCCTTGAGAAGCTTGGCGGCAAATGTGTTGCTGAGTATAAGTATGATGGGGAGAGAATTCAGGCTCATAAGGATGGAGACAAGATTATTTTATTTTCTAGGAGACTTGAGAACATAACTAGCCAATATCCGGATGCTGTTGATCTTGTTAGGACGCACATTAGAGCTAAGGAGGCGATTATAGAAGCTGAGTGTGTAGCAGTAAACCTAGATACTGGTGAGATGATGCCATTTCAAGAGCTTATGCATAGAAGGAGAAAATACGATATTGCCAAGGCAGCAGCCGAGTATCCGGTTTCATTGTTTGCGTTTGATATCCTTTATGTTAATGGAAGAGATCTAACATTGGAGCCATACTCAGTCAGACATAAAGTCCTTGAAGAAATATCTGAACAGAGCGATAGGTTTCAGCTAGCCAAATATATTATCGTTGATAATGTTGAGGATTTAGAGAGGTTTTTTGAGGAGGCCGTTGAGGCTGGTTGCGAGGGGCTTGTTTGCAAATCGCTAAGCAAAGACTCGGTATATCAAGCTGGCGCTAGAGGTTGGCTCTGGATAAAATATAAGCGGGACTATAAAAGTGAGATGACGGACACTGTTGATCTAGTAGTTGTTGGAGCATTTTATGGTAGGGGGAAAAGAGCTGGAAAATATGGCGCTCTGCTGCTGGCAGCCTATAACCATGATAATGATACCTTTGAGACCATCTGTAAATGTGGCTCAGGATTTACAGATGAGGATTTAGAAAACCTCCCAAAGATGCTTGAACCATATAAAATTAATCACAAGCACCCACGGGTTAATTCTGAGATTGAAGCAGACGTATGGTTCGTGCCAAAAGTTGTTATTGAAGTGATTGGGGCTGAGATAACCCTAAGCCCAATCCATACATGCGCAAAGGATGTTATAAGGAAGGGAAGCGGACTAGCGATAAGATTCCCAAGATTTACAGGAAGATATCGAACAGATAAATCGGCCGAGGATGCAACAACCATAAGTGAAATAATTGAAATGTACAAAAGACAATTGAAGAAAATAGAATCAGAGTAACACTTTTTTTCAATAAGATAAATTTTCGCCAAGTCAGGTCTAAGCCTTGAGCACTGACCAGCCCGTTTAAGCAAAGTCTTTATCGTGCGCCAGTCTTCAGCTGTTTCGACTGGCGCACTCTTTGCCTAAACGCAGCGCTCAAAGCCTACTTCCTGACTTGGCAATTAATAATAAGATCAATTATATTATATATTATTTTTGGCACAAATTTTTAAATGTGTAGATCTATATTTTTTGAGTTATGGTGTTAGATAAGTCGGTTGAGCGGTTTGAGGAGGACTTAGATGTTATAGTGGATAGGCTTTGTAGCGGGGAGAGTGAGAGAGTTTGCCAGCAGATTTTGAGGTTAAGGGATAAATTAATTCTCCTTTATAGGAAGAACGCTGTAAAGGTAAATCATTCTGTTATGGAAATCGTATGTGCGAAGCATCTTATCTTAGGTGGCTATTATGTTGAGTTAGAATATGCTTTGAATGGTTTATCTTGTGATATATATGCTTTGAAGGGTCTAGGTAGCTTAATAGTTGAAGTTGAGACTGGTTATGTTCCACCAGAACATGCTGTCGACCCAGTAACTTATTGTAGGGCTCGGGTGACGAGTAAGATAGCCAGATATAGCAGTTTTGCTGAAAAGTTTGCTCTTGCGGCGCCCCCATACTATGTATTGTGGTTTCACCCAGCATTAGTTAAGCCGCCGAGATATCGGACCCTAAGCGAAATAAGGGAAATAAAAGCTCTATGCGACTTATATTACAGTAATCCACCAGTGAGTGTTGAAGAAATAAGAAATGCCCGCTTACATACAGTATATATTATTGATGTGGATAAGTGTTCTGTGAAAGAGACTGATCCAAACACCTATATAGAGAGAGTTCAGCATGTTCATGAATGGTTAGCATAAATGATGACTAACCATATTCTCCTATCGGAGTTTTAATCCAAGAATATATATTTCAGCACTTTCCTTCCTGCTAGCTTTTGGCTTCATCATCTTAACCTGATGGAAATGTGCTTTGACATTTTTTAAGAACTGATCAAAAAGATCTCCCTGAAATACTTTTATAAAGAAACTTCCACCTTTTCTGAGTGTGGATGTCGCTATTTGTAGGGAGCGCTCTGCCAGCTCTATTTGCCTAGCATGATCAACTTCCCAAATCCCAGAAACATTAGGAGATACGTCTGATAACACTATATCCGCTGGCCGCGGTAAAATGGCCTTAATCCTTTCTAAGGTTCCGGGCTCCATTATATCACCGACGAGCGTATATATATTCTCATAACCTAGCGGCTCTATCTCTTTAATATCTACGCCCATAACAAACCCCTTCTCACCAACGGTTTCTCTGGCAACTTGTAACCATCCGCCTGGAGCCGCGCCCAAATCAATAACTACATCGCCTGGCCGAATAAAGTTATACTTCTCTAAAGCCTGCTTAAGTTTATATGCAGCACGTGATCTATATTTTTCTTCCTTCGCTCTTCTATAATAAAAATCTCTTTTTCGCCTTTCAAACCATCTTCTGGACAAATTTCTTTTTCACCAAAAATCCTTTTTTTATAAGTTTTCCTCTAGAATCCACTGCGTGAATTTTTCGCAATCATTTGGGGTAACTACGCTGTTAACACCGCATATGGAGTTTTCTTTACATGAAATGCATGGGCAACTTAATATCGAGTCTATGGAGACTGGACGGTGTTTTGGGTAGAGTCTATATGTCCACCGGCCCTTTGAGAGCTCTGGTTCACGGCGAATTAGCCCTTTGCCCTCAAGCCTAATAGATATTCTAGAGCCCTCTCTGCTTGTAACGTTTATTTCACGCCAAAGATCTGACTGCAATATGCCCTTCTCTCCACTTTTTATTATTATCTCAAGGGCCCTCCGCTCTAAGTCATCCTGTTTCGTCATAGCAATCTTCCCTAATTAATTAAATATATAACCACAAAAATAAAGATATGTTAATGTCCGCTCAAATTTTCATTACCTTTAAAAGAAACCTGTTGATTAAAAAATTATATGTATGAAGGAGTTTGTCTTGGTATAGAAAGCACAGCCGATGATTTTGGTGTTGGGATAGTATCGTTTAGTGGTAAGGTACTTGCAAATGTAAATTCCGTTTATATTCCTGAAAAGGGCGGGATTCATCCACGAGAAGCCTCTAGACACCATGCCACGGTTGCTGGGAAGGTTATAGCGGAAGCCTTTAGGAGATCTGGAGTAAAGCCCAAAGAAATTGATGTGGTAGCTTTCTCTCAAGGCCCTGGATTAGGTCCATGTCTAAGAGTCGGCGCAACGGTTGCCAGGGCTTTAGCGTCCTATTTAAATAAACCCTTGGTTGGGGTAAACCACTGCTTAGCTCATATAGAAATAGGCAAGATGATTAACCGCGTAAAGGATCCTGTTACACTTTATGTTTCTGGCGGTAACACTATCGTATCCGCTTTTGAGGCAGGGAGGTACCGAGTCTTCGGCGAGACGCTGGACATAGCCATAGGGAATTGTCTTGACGTCTTTGCTAGGGAAGCTGGTTTAAGGCCGGAGCCAGGTAAACCTTTGGGTGCCGTTGTTGAGGAATTGGCGTCAAAGGGTGGAAAATTAATATCACTTCCATATACGGTGAAAGGGATGGACCTATCTTTTAGCGGGCTATTAACCGCAGCTATCAACCTGCTGCGTGAGGGGAAATATTCTCTTGAAGATTTATGTTTTAGCCTTCAGGAGATAGCTTTTTCTATGCTCACTGAGGTGACTGAGAGAGCATTGGCGCACACTGAAAAGAGGGAGGTTTTGTTGACTGGAGGAGTTGCAGCAAACAAGAGGCTTCAAGAGATGCTGAGAGTGATGGCTGAGGAACATGACGCATGTTTTTCGGTTGTTCCAAAAGAATATGCAACAGATAATGGTGCAATGATAGCTTGGACTGGCATACTATGCTATAAATATGGACTGACAATACCTGTTGAAAAAAGCTTCGTTAAGCTAAAATGGAGATTGGATGACGTTGAGGTTCCATGGTTTGAGGAATAATCTCTTACGAGCAAAAATAATATTTTAGGGATCGTATCGTGATGGAAGTCCTAATAAAAAAAGGCGCTGAGGCGAGCATTTATTTTGGCGAGTGGTGTGGACGAAAGGTTATCTTTAAAAAAAGACTGCCGAAAAGGTATCGTTTGTCAGAGCTGGATAGGACCATACAAATTCAGAGGACTAAACATGAACCACAAATGATTCACAGGGCTAAGGAGGTTGGTGTTCCAACACCTCTCGTGTTCATGGTCGACCTTGAGGAGGCAACGATAATCATGGAATATATCGAGGGGAGGCGAATAAAGGACATACTCAACGATTTAACAGATAATGAGAGGATCGAGATAAGCCGGGAGATAGGCAGGCTGATAGGCAGGTTACATAAGAGCGGCATTGTGCATGGCGATCTTACAACATCAAATATGATATTGACTCCGGAGGGAAAAATAGTTTTAATAGATTTTGGGCTTAGTGAGCAAAGTGTGGACTTAGAAGCTCGGGGCGTGGATCTCCATTTGGTGAAAAGGGCTTTGGCAAGTGCACATTATAGATATGTTGACGAATGTTTTAATGCGATTATAAGAGGATATGAGGAGGAGATGGGCCCGGATCTCACTAAAGATGTTTTAAATAGAGTTGCGGAAATAGAGAAAAGAGGTAGATATATAGCGGGAAGGTGATTAAATTGCCTAGAGGTGGAAATTCTTCTTATAAAAGATTAATTTTTTTTGCCACAAAAAATGTGAACAAGTTTAATGAGGTTAGGAGGATTCTAGCAGAATACCATATATCTGTGGCTATGGTAAAGGTTAAAACATTAGAAGTGCAGGACGATGATATAGAGGTGATTGCTAAGATAAGCGCGATAAATGCTTCTCAGGAGACAAATTTGCCAGTTGTTGTTGAAGATGCTGGTCTCTTCATAGAAGCGCTTAATGGGTTTCCAGGGCCCTACTCATCATATGTTTACCGGACGATTGGGTTAAATGGAATATTAAAGCTTTTAGAGGGCATAGAGAACCGTAAAGCATACTTTAAATCTATGGTTGTCTTCTGTGACCCCAAGAGAGAAATAAAGTGTTTTCAGGGCGTAGTTTATGGCCAGATCTCCATGGAGGCAAAAGGTGGCGGGGGCTTCGGCTTTGACCCGATCTTTAAGCCGGATGAGGAGCCAACTAAAACATTCGGCGAGATGAGTGTTGAAGAAAAGAACAAATTTTCGCACCGTGCAAAAGCCTTTAGAAGATTTGCCGAATGGTACAGGATGACATATAGCCTTTAGAACCAAAAAGCATATCTTTATCACTATATCTTTCTTGATTTAATTAGGGTTGGTCACAATGCCCATCGTAGATCCTTTAAAGAGAAGCATTGCTCAGAGGAAAAGATTATACCTGAAAATATGTAGGGACTGTGGAGTTAGAAATGCGCCAAGCGCTGAGAAGTGCAGAAAATGTAGAAGCAGAAATTTAAGGTGGAAAAAGCGAGAAAAAACTCGATGAGCACTTATGTTATAGAGAAACTTACATCTTTTTTGCATCATGCTGCTCTATTCTTAGAACCACTTCTATCGGGCAGTCTGGTGGCAACTTCACTTTTCTAATCCATGAATCTCCGATAGACATCATTGCAAATACCCCTGCGACTTCAGCCTTAGCCTTATAAACCAAATTTAGTAATGCCCTTTGTGTTTCCCCACCTTTTATGATTTCATCAACTATCAGTACGCTATCGCGCTTTTTTATTGAATCTCTTGGAACATAAAATGTTAATGTATAACCCGATTCACTTAAAATACATGTTTCCTCAAGGAATGATGAGACGCCAGCCTCTTTTATCGTCTTCGCAATAACTAGATTCACGCCCAGGGCATTTGCAACCATCGTTGCTAGGGGGATGCCGTCGACAGCAGCCGTTAAAATCCTAGTTATTCTTTTACCAGCAAATTTTGCTATGGCGTAGTTTGCAGCTTGCCTTAAGAGAATTATGTCCCCCGCAATAAGTGTATTATCAAAGTATCCATTCTCATTAAATTTAACTCTTCTTCTAAATTCATTTTCTATTCCGACCATCTTAGAGAGAGTGCACCAAAGATCCCTCGCCCTCTCTTTGTTTGGGAGGACATGACCCTTAACATAACGGCTTAAGACTGTTACTGGCAAATTAGTTTTTGCGGATAACTCCCTATAAGTATAATATTTTTTAGCTGTTCTGAGAAGTTCAACGGTCGCTAAACGAAACTTTAAATCCTCTGCATGAGTTGAGGATCTAATCTCATCGGCTAAATCGTCAAACATAAAACTCAACCTCACAAGCTTTACTCTAAGAAGGTGAGTCTTCTCTTATAATTTCACTTTTTATACTTTTTCTAGTAGTTCGAAAACAATTCTTGTAAAACTAAAAGAGAATTTCTTGGGAAAAACGGTTATAAAGTTTTTTATGTCTCATTTTTTTATTTAGGACATAAGTCGAAAAGGTTATAGTTTGAGGAAAAGAAAAATTTATCTCTTCTACCCCCTTAGTAGAACCATTTTTTGGGAGATACGTTTATTTATAGTTATTCTTTTAAAAAGATTTATTAGGAAAAATAATTCTCATATTTGCTTGTCTCATAGGAAGAAGATATACAATAAAAATTACAGGGGTGGAAACATTGAGTTTTATGAATGACGAAGAGACTTCGAAAAGAAGAAATAAAATTAAGGTTATATATAGACCAGCTAAAGAGATAGTTTTACTCGATTATTTTCAGTTCTCTCGAGATGCGTTAGATCAAATGTTCGCTCGGCTGATACACTCAGGCATGCCAATTATGGCGCATTGGGCTGAGGGGCTTATATTTATATATTTTCCGCTGGTGCCGGAAACAGATGAGCTGATGGAGAATTACCTTAGAGGAAGAATTTTCTGGAGTTCCGTTAATTTCGCTTTAATGCCAAAATATTCTCCGTCGATCAGAGTCGGTGGTTTAGAGATACCAGTTCTTGATGTTTCTAATCATCCAGTACTAGCGGAGGTTGCAAGGTGGCTTAAGAAGCGCGCTAAGCCCGATGTGAAGTCAGAGTCTGGAATAATAAGGGGAGATCTACCAAATTCGATAACCTAAAGTAGAAATAATAAATTAAAGGATGGAAAATTAAACTATAAATACTGGATCATTCTTTCCTTAATATAATACAATTTTGAAGACGGATGTGAGACTTTGTTTGGGTATGCTGGTAGGATCTTGAGGGTGAATCTATCAACAGGACAAATCAAAACGGAGCCCCTGAAGGAGGAGATAGCAAAAAAATATATTGGAGGAATAGGTCTAGGCATACGCCTATGGCTCGACAATAGCAAACCTGGCGTTGATCCACTCAGCCCTGAGAATCCATTGGTTCTTACAACAGGCCCATTAAGTGGAACTATTGCCCCAACTGGCGGTAATGGGCACGCCTTTGTCTCTAAGTCTCCACAAACTTTTGGTATCGGCGAAGCTAAATCACATGGCTTCTTTGGTGCCGAGCTTAAGAGGGCTGGCTACGACGCTGTTATATTTGAAGGGAAATCCGAGAAGCCAGTCTATGTATGGATTGATGATGACAGTGTTCAAATAATGGATGCAAAGCACTTATGGGGTAAATCCCCCCAGGAGACCGAGGACGTTATCAGGGAGGAACTAGGAGACTATTATATTCGAGTGGCTTCTATAGGTCCGGCTGGTGAGAAGCTCTCTAGAATAGCATGTATAATAAATGATAAAACGAGGGCTGCTGGAAGATGTGGTCTAGGAGCAGTTATGGGTTCAAAGAACCTTAAGGCAGTAGCCGTTAGGGGAACGAAAGACGTCTCCGTTGCTAAGCCAGAAGAATTTCTAGAGTTTGTTAAGGTTTTACATGAGAGGATGAAGGGACCTGCAACAGTTAAGTATAGGACTCTTGGAACGCCGCAGAACGTTTTAGTCCATAATTCCCTTGGTTGTCTACCAACAAGAAACTTTACAAATGCTATTTTCGAGGGAGCCGAGAAAGTCAGTGGCGAATACTTGAATATGCGTTTTGTCACTAAAATCAATGGTTGCTCTTCTTGCGCGATGAGATGTGAACACATAGCTGTTGTACCTGAAGGGCCATATAAGGGATCTATGGCAAGGGTTGAGTATGAACCTCTCTGGGCATTCGGCCCTCACTGCGGCGTTGATAGGATGGATGTCATAATTAAGGCTATAGACTTGTGTAATTACTATGGTATGGATGCGATATCCGCTGGTAATATTATTGGTTTTGCTATGGATTGTTATGAGCATGGAATACTAACCAAGGATGATACTGGTGGCCTCGATTTAAGATTCGGTAATGGTGAAGCCGTGATTAAAGTCGTTGAGATGATGGGTAAGCGTGAGGGGCTGGGCAATATATTGGCTGAGGGCGTTAAGAAGGCTGCGGAGATCATTGGAAAGGGCGCTGAGAAACTTGCCGTTCATATTAAGGGCCTTGAGATGACTGGCTATGATATTAGGGGGCTGAAAACCGCGGCTGTGGGCTACGCGGTATCATTCAGGGGCGCGGATCATAATAGGCATGGAGCATATGCGCTTGACATAGCCGGGAAAGTTGATAGATTCAAGTTTGAGAAGGGGCGATCTAAACTCGTTATTGAAATAGAGGATCTATACATGATAATTGACTCATTAATCGTCTGTAAATTCTCTAGAGGAGTTTATTATAAGGGATTTGAGGACTTAGCTAAATATTATACTCTTGTGACAGGTATTTATATGACTGCTGAGGAGCTTAAGCTAGCGGGCGAAAGATTAAGCAACCTAGCGAGACTAGCTAATGTTAGGGAAGGATTCTCAAGAAAAGACGATCACTTACCAATTAAAGTTATGACAACGCCAATCCCAGATGAAACTGTATCAAAGGGCTCCTATATAACCCAAGAGGAGATGGACTTTATGCTTGATGACTATTATGCACATAGAGGCTGGACAAAGGATGGCATTCCGACACTTGAGAAGATTAAAGAGCTCGGCCTAGAAGACCTAGCCCATATAGTTGAGGGAAAAGTTTAATGATGTGAGGGATGTGTATGTCACACATACATGCAAGAAAGTTTGTTGCAGTCGACCCAGATAAATGCGTTGGATGCGGAGTATGCGAATATATATGCTCATATGAGAAGGAAAAGGCGTTTAACCCACTAAAATCACGCATAAGAATCGTGAGGTTAGGTTTAACGGTAAATATGTCTCTTGCATGCAGGCTATGTGAGGATGCACCTTGTGTAGCAGCCTGTCCACGGGATGCACTAAAGCAGTCAGAGGAAACTGGTATAGTTCTAGTTGATGAAGATAAATGTAATGGCTGTGGATGGTGTATTGAAGCATGCGACTATGGCGCTATAATGCTACATCCGGACAAGAAGGTTGTCTTTGTATGCGATACATGCGATGGAAATCCAAAGTGCGTAGAATGGTGCCCAGAAAAAGCGTTGATCTTCACAACCAAAGATGTTGTGGCGCAAAGGTCAAGAATATCCGCTGTTAAGAAACTCTTCTATGAAGTTTTAAGAACTTAGGTATGACTCTTCTAAATTTTTCTTTATTTATTTTTTGTCATTGAAAAATAAATTAAATCATCGTTTTTCAGTAATGCCAGTTTTCCTCATCAATATATCCTCAGCTGGAGCCTCCATTTTTTTAATATTTTCATTTTTTATGTGCTATCCTGTTCACTCTAAGCATTTTGTTGCGATTTCATCCCTTTATTTAAGCACCAATCTTTATCTTCATTTGCGCATTCAAGCAGGAATTTTATCTGTTCCTTTCTATAAATATTTGCTTCGGAGGCATATTTTTGCGCAGCTCTTTCAAAAGCCATTTTACTCCTAACGCAATATTCTTTTTTCGCTTCAAGTTTTTTCTCAAAAGAAGCCAGTTTACGGAAAATGTTTCCCTCAGTTTCCCAGAAGACACCTGCCCAGAAATATATATTCTTTCTCTCAAAGGTGCTTAACATTGTTGGGAGACTAGTCGTTGCGCCCCAATACTCTCCATCATTATATTTTTTGGCAATTTTTTCCAAAAACTTTAGCTCTTGTATTGATGGTTGAGTAATGTTTAGATCTATGCTTTTAATCACCGGCCCCTCTTTTGGAACCCTTGTTGGAAGATTTGTGATATCAGACCTGAAATTTATGTTTATAAAGCTCTGGAAATCCGGGTCTAGTCTTTTCAACTCACTAATGGTGGAGACGAATTTTATTTTTGAGGAAGCCCTTATGAGGTCTACTGGTTTGTTGCGCCCTAAAAGGCAAAGTAGTTCAGCAATTCTGGAAGCCTTTTCCCTATTACATGAAAACATTAAAGCTTCAATGTTTCCATTTGGATGTATTGGCACGCAAACATCCAGATCCTCAACAAGCTTCAATAAATAGTCAACGACGGATGGTTTAATAAATGGCGTATCGCATGGAAGTATTATACAGTAATTTGCACCTGACTTCTTCAGCCCTGTTGCGATAGCCGCAGATGGCCCCTGAACATGCGAAAACCTCATGTCTACGCATGTTTTTATGTCTGTTATTGAATATTTTTCTAGAATCTTGAGATAGCGGGATCCTCTAGAATCTTCATTAACACATATTATAATTTCATCAACAACTGGTCTCACACTTTCTACAACATGTACTAAAAGGGGTTTTCCAAAGAGAACAGCTAAAGCCTTATCTATCCACTGGCCACTACTATCCTGAAATCTCTTCGATTGACCACCAGCGAGAATTACCGCGCCCCTCATTGCACCCTCTTCTCTACCTTCCTTTGAAGGAATCTCTCAATAAATTTTTGAGTTTCTCTATGAGAAGGTGTCCTTCACGGTCTAAATCAACTACTGGAATATCTATTTCTTTAGAAATCTTCTCTTTTTCCTTTGCCACTAGACCAGTAATAGCCAGTATAGGATAACTTGTCCCCTCCAATGTTCTTTTTAAATTCTCTAGGTCCTTTGCAGCAATTATCTTTATGATGTCTGTTCTTTTAGAGCAGAGCGAATGTAGCCCCTCAATAAATATAAAGTCTAGATCTTCTCCGCTAAAAATTCTAATTATCTGGTCTATGTTGTCTGGTATGTTGGTTTTCTTGATTATAGCAGTTTGGTTTGGTGAGAGAGCAACAGTTACTAATGCGCCAGCGTGCATGTGTCTCCATGTGTCTGTTCCTTCGGTATCCATGGAGAAGCCGGAATGATGTATATGTTTTACCGAACCAATCTTATAGCCTTCCTTGGAGAGACCTGATATCAAATATTCGACAGTTGTCGTCTTGCCTGACTTCTTTGTCCCCACAACGGCTACCACAATCATGTACCCACCCCAAAGCTACGCCAACATAATCCTAAATAGCTCATCACTACTAAATAATGTAACACTAACATATTCTCCCTTTTTTAAGTCTCTTCTTGGTGGAAGCAGGATGAATCCATTGGCTTTCATAAACCTACTTAGACTGGCTGGGCCATTCATAACTGGCTCGGCGATGAGACCTTCATCTGAGGATCTTAAACAAACTGGCAGAAACTCATGATAGGGCCTTCTGTCAGCTTGTTTATCTTGGCTTATTTTGGCATTGACTTTCAAGAGTAAACTATTCATTCTTAATCCCATATAAAGACACATTGTTGGGACGAGGATTAAATAGAAACCAGCTAAAGTAGAGGCGAAAAGACCCGGTAGCATTACAATAGGTTTGTTTCCAATCATCCCGAAGCCGCTAACCTTTCCTGGTTTTATCATTACCCCATGAAGTATTACCCCAGGCTCTCCAAGAGAGTTAACGGCGTCTGGAACAAAATCCTTCTCCCCAAGTGAACAACCACCTATAGTCACCACAATATCGGCCTCCTCTAAAGCCTTGCCGATCTTTCTTTTTATCTCGGTAATATCGTCCGGCGCAATATCAGATATTATTGGCTCTCCACCAATCTTCGATATTAAGCCGGAAATTATTAGGGCATAATTGTTTGCTATCGCTTCTGGGTCTCTTTTGCTTCTCTCAAGAATCTCATCCCCGGTAGAGATTATGGCAACCTTAGGTTTCCTGAAAACCTTAACCTTTTTAATTCCCAGGCCAGCTAAGACGCCTATATCCTGCGGCCTAAGAAATTCTCCTTTCCTGGTAATTAGAGTTCCTGCCTTCATGTCCTCCCCAGCTAAACAAATATTTTCCCATGGTTTAACTCTATGCTTTAACTCGATTTCTTCGCCATATAAAATAGCATTCTCAATCTTTACTACAGCATTTGCTCCACCGGGTATTGGCGCGCCGCACGTAACGTAGCATGCTTGTCCACTAGATATATTGATGTCAGATGTTTTGCTCCATGGATAGAGTTTACCAATAACTCTCAACTTAACTGGTTTTTCTAGGGATGCAGTAAAGGTATCCTCGCATTTAAGGGCGAAACCATCTACTAGAGAGATATTATTTTCGGGAACATTTATGTTCGTGAAGATATCCTCGGCTAATATGTGCCCAAGAGCATTATTTACGGAAACTATCTCGTACTTTGGGGATCTATTGTAAAATATGCTGGATAACCTCTTTAGCGCATCCTCGTAAGGCACTAACTTTATAACTTTTCTATTGGTCTTCATCATTATAGCATTCCTCAAGCAACACATTTTAGGAAAATGAGACATGCTTATATATGTGTTTTTAATCTCCTCCTTCGGGGGAGATTAATTGCCGAGACTTGTATCTATCATTGGTGGAGAATATTCTGAAAGAAATGCGCTCATCCATTATATAATTCAGGAATTTAGGCGCAGAAATAATAGGGTTAGCCTAGTAAAAAAGGCGCCCGACACTGAGTTTATTGAGATCAAAAATAAAGGTTTATGGAGAATTTATGATGCGGGTCCCGAAACCATCGCAATCACTTCATTAGGCGAGATAGCCTTCTTCATGAGGAGAAAAATGAAATTGAGTGAAGTACTGTCTTTTCTTCATGAAGTCGATTACGTTCTCCTAGACGAATTTCAGGAAGAGAAGAATATTGTAAAAATCGTTATGGCCAGAAATGCGGACGAGGCTGCAGAACTCTCTGATGATTTAACTATAGCACTTTCTGGTCAAATAGCGGAGTCTGAAAGGGAGATTGGGAAGGCTTCTCTCCTAAAGATTCCAGTAATCAATTATAAATCCGAAACCAGCAAACTGGCTGATATAATTGAGCAGAAGGCGCTTCCTCTGCTTCCCGGCTTTCTGCGTTGCGGAGAATGCGGTTATGAATCGTGCTATGAATTCGCTAAGGCTATAGTTACTGGCAGCATACCTTTAAAAGAATGCCCATTGCTTGCAAGGGAGGACGTGATCCTAGAAACTAATGGGGAGAGAATACCGTTAAAGGCTTTTCCAAGAGACATTATAAAAAATGTCATAATGGGTATTACTTCATCCCTGAAAGATGTCAAAGAGACAAATGAGATAAAAATAGTAATTAAGAGGAGAACGTTAATCCCATGATGGGAACAGAGCTAGATTATCTTGTAATAACGTGCGCCGGAGCAAGATTTGCAAAGGGTCCTTCCATTAACTCTGACAACTTTGTTCTCGAGAACCCACTCGCCGCATTCATCGCATTTAATAACATTTGAGATTTCAAAGTTAAAGAAGGGCTCAACAAATACTCTTTCAACGTCGAAAGATGATTCATCAAGATCTAGTATTTCCTTAACAACAATTTTTTCTTCCTCATGGCTAAACCTTCTTCTTCGTGTGATCCAGTCAACAATATTTTGCGGGAGATTGTCCTGCTTTAAGGTTAATCTCACGCCCATTTTTGTATCTGATCTAGCTATACATGCGACAACTTTTCCAAAATCTTCAACACGTAAAGCCGCGTGTCCGGTGGTACATCCGGTAGCAGCTTGAATTCCATCAGCTAGGCATAAAGGAGTCTCCACTATGGCAAAAAGCCTTTTATCGCCCTTCTTGAGACCTAGAAGTTTCAGCCCAATCCACCCCATTCTAAGTCCAAGCGCTACTCCTGGGGCAAGATGCCCATGGAGAGCTGCAGCCAACTCAATATCATTTTCCATTATGCTCACCAAATATCATGATAGAGCCGATATTACAAACTTATAATATTGGTCAATATAAACTTATTCTATTAAAATTAATTTAATGAATCTAATCTCTAGGTTACGGTGTATATGAGTACTGTGACATTTCCTATAAGGGAGTAATGGTGTTTCGGTCAGTTGGCGAAATTAGAGTTACTGATCATGAAAAAGGGCAGGCAAATAGTTATTAAGTTATTTCATTTTTTTGTTAGAATTCGCATTTTGTAGTTTTTATGAGTTCCTCAACAAGACTCTTAATTTTTTCATATTCCTCAAGCATTCTTCTTCCTTCTATTGTAAGTTCAGAGCGCCCACCACTAACCCCGCCACGCCGTCTCTCAATTAACTTGAAACCTAGGCGCTTCTCTGCAAGCAAGATTCTGTGAAGAGCATACCTGTAAGACATGTTTAGGTGTATTGAGGCTGCAAAAAGGGAACCATGCTTATCAACGGCTCCTAAAAGCATTGCTAGTCCTTCACCAAAAACGGATTCATCCTTCTCATTGACAAGCCATAGCTTCACTCTTGGATGTAACGTGACCCCCATCCTAAATTCCTCTTTGATTCTTTCAACAAAAATTTGGGGAAAGAAGCATATTAAGATATTTTATTATTAGATTGATAAAAGATGGGGGTAGCATTTTAATAGAGAATAAAAATCTGAGTTCTAGTTATCTAGATGCCTCAGCGTTCTATTTCAAGCCATGGATAAAATTCTTTTAGTTTTTGCATGGCTTCTCTAACTTTTTCCTCTGGATACTCGTAGGGTAGTAGCTTCCTTGTCAGGTAGTCGCTAAAGGCCTGCATGTCAAAGTGACCATGCCCACATAATAGGAACAATATTGTTTTTTCTTCCCCAGTCTCTTTACATCTTAACGCTTCATCTATAACGGCTTTTATTGCATGGCTGGGTTCCGGGGCTGGTAAAAATCCTTCAGTCTTGGCGAACAGATGGGCTGCCTGGAAAACCTCAACTTGATTATATGCTACTGTTTTAACTATTCCCTCCTTGCTTAATAGGCATAGGGTTGGTGCCTTTCCATGATATCTTAGGCCACCTGCATGTATCGGTGGTGGGATGAACATGTGCCCGAGAGTATACATTTTTAGCATTGGTGTTAGGCGGGCTGTATCGCCGTGATCGTAGGTGTAGAAGCCCTTGGTTATAGTTGGGCATGCTGTTGGCTCAACCGCCAGAAATTTAACATCCTTTGGAGCCTTACCTGAAACCTTATCATAATAGAATGGCCAAAATAGCCCGGAGAAGCTGCTCCCGCCGCCAATACACCCGACAACCAAGTCTGGATAATCATCCGCGAGTTCCATCTGCTTTTTAGCCTCTAATCCAACAACTGTCTGGTGTAACAGCACGAAATTTAGGACGCTTCCAAGAGAGTATTTAGCATCCTTATATGTTACAGCATCCTCTATTGCTTCGCTTATCGCTATGCCCAGACTTCCAGGGCTCTCTGGGTCATCTTTAAGTATTCTTCTACCGCTTTCAGTATTTGGGCTTGGGCTTGGATAAACGTCTGCACCCCACATTTCCATTAAAATGCGTCTATAGGGCTTCTGATTATAGCTGACTCTAACCATATATACTGTTGCCTTCAACCCAAACAGCATGCATCCAAAGGCTAGCGCCGAACCCCACTGACCAGCGCCAGTCTCCGTTGTTAAGCGTTTAATTCCATCCTTCATCGCATAATAGGCTTGCGCCACGGCCGTGTTAGGTTTATGGCTGCCGGGCGGGCTTACCCCCTCATGCTTATAATATATTCTTGCCGGAGTCTTAAGGGCCTTCTCAAGACCAATAGCTCTGTAGAGCGGCGTCGGCCTCCAGAGCATGTAAGTCTCACGAACATCTCTTGGGATATTTATCCATCGTTCTTGGCTAATCTCTTGCATGATGCATTCCTTTGGAAAGAGTGCCATTAAGTCTTCGGGCTTCACGGGTTCTCTGGTCGCTGGATTTATGGGTGGTGGCAGAGGCTTTGGGAGGTCCGGTATAATATTATACCACTGCTTTGGCACATCGTCCTCGCTTAGGAGAATTTTCCTCATAATCTATACGCTCCTAATTAAATGTAAAATATTGTTCCTATAAGCAATATTTAAAACTTTTGCGAACAGAAATGTACTTTATATAACAGATTTCATCTTTAATAAAAACTGCCTTTATTCTTCCCATACGATCTTAATCTTCGATTTCCATTCAGGCATATCTTTGGGAGATAGAGGGTACTCCTCATAAAATCTTTTTACAGCCCTCGATTTTTTGGCCATCTTATATAGCTTTCTTAGGAAGGAAATTCTTCCCAAACCCATGAATACTCTTCTCGTCGCATCCTTTATATTCAGGTGGACATCCCCTTCAAGCCCGGCTTTAAGTACATCATCCTCCTTTATTATTCTGTACTTCATTCCATAGTTGATATCTTCGTTCGATAGACTCTGTAGGAATAAGCGGAAGACGTCTAGTCCAGCCTGCTTTGCCCCATAGGTTTTCATATACCGCACATTTATAGGCCAGAGGTTCTCCATGATTGGCTCTCCTGCTTCAAGCGCCTTAGAAATAACTTCTCCGGCTATTTTTCCAGCCATCATCGAGGGTCCTATCCCCCCACCATGAATCGGGTTAACATTGCATGCTGCGTCGCCTATAACAACCACCCCGTTTCCAACAAATGAGTCTAATGGGCGCCTTGTTGGAACGATACCTCCGCCACCGTGAACAAGAATAGAGTTTTTAAATATCCTTCTGTTCAAGACAAACTTGTATAGCTGATCCTTCGGGCTTAGGAGGTCACCAATGGCCGCTACACCTAACCCAACATTAACTTTATTTTCCTTCTTTGGGAAGATCCAGTAGTAGCCTCCTGGGGCAATGTTTATATCAAGGTATATTTTGCAGAATTCTGGTTCATCAATCTCGTTCTTTAAAACGCGTATCTCCCGATAGCATACCACTTCATCCTTTCTGTCCACCATAGTCTCTATTCCCATTTCAGGTGGGAGCTTTCTTCTGATAGCTGCTGAGTAACCACTTGCGTCGATCGTCACACTTCCCAAAACCTTTTTCTTTTCACTTGTTTTTCGATCTCTAACAATAACCCCCCTAACAAACCCGTTTTCAATTATAGGCTCTATAGCTTGTGTTGAGTCAAATAGCGTTGCCCCGGCATCCATAGCCTCTTTTAGTAGTCTCTGCCCAAAAGCATGCCTATTCACAATGAATCCATAAAGTCCCTCACCAGAAAGCTTGAAGACTGTTTCCATGTCCGGCGAGTAAACCTCTATCCCAACGATAGTTCTCTCAAGCTCATCCCCCTTTGGATAGGCTAAACCAAGGTTATTAAAGTGATGTTTACCTATAGCGTCTCCGCAAACCTTATCGCCGATGGAATAAGCGTCCTTATACTCGATTAAACATACGGATAACCCAGTATTGGCGGCAGTTTTAGCAGCTATACAGCCAGCAGTTCCAGCTCCAACGACAATAACATCAAATCTCTCCATAACGGGTCAACTCTTTTCCAAGACTAATACATCCTATAGGACAAATAAATAAAATTAATTTTGCAAAAATGGATATTAGATGGAATTTCATTTCATTTCTTCTTCAAATATTCTGAAGAGTTCATTCTTGTCAATTCCAAGGTTTTCGGCGAGTTTTCTAATCCATTTTACATAAGATTTAAACACGTTACATGCGATTTCAATTTTATTCTCCCTTGGTAGGCTCTCTTCCTCAATTAGGAGAAGAGCAAACCATCTGCCCAAATCCGTAAGTGTATACGCTTTGAGCCAAACAGTTCTTCCATGAATATCCCTCTTCTCCATATGCTCGCATAATATGCCTATATCCACGAGAGCTCTCAAATGCTCTATGAGAGTCTTATTTGAGTAGCCCAGATTCTCAATCAAATCCTTCTGATAAATTTTTTCAGAAAATCCTCTTCTAAGAGCAAACTTTAGGATGTCAACTGGAACAGGAGAACCGAAAACAGCTCTCAGAACATCATACTTGCTACTTTTAGGAAGAAAGATCACATAGGGATACGCGTGAGTTGGCATGAAAAATCCTCAAAAATAATTTAAAAAAGGAAGGCGGGTATAAATTTTTTTGGTGTCTTTAGAGCCTGATAAATTCACTTCTCCTCAACGCGTAGAACACGCCGATGCATATTATAGAGGAAACCGCCGTTAATATCAGCCTTTCTATGATAGAGATTGGGAAGAACACCGCGAATATTGTTCCTAGTCCAGTTGGATCAACCTTTGGTAACCCTGATGTAAGCCAGAAGAAGCCTACGCTGGCGAGAGCATCCTTTATGCCCTTGAGCTGAATAAACCACTGTGCCGATACAATAAAGATCAGGTTTCCAAGCATATGATTGGTCATCATGCCGCTGAAGCTCGCCATAACTACCCCCACGCCAATCTTTCTCTTGTTTTCGGACTTTATATACTCGTATATTTTGCTTCTGAATGCAAGTATGAGGGCTAGTGCTAGTAAATGCGGGATTGGATAGTAGGGCACCAAGAGGCCTGGCGGAGAAAGATACCAAAGACAATTTAGGAGTGCTAGTATTATGGCAGATATTTTCCAATTCGATCTAATATTTCCTCTGAAGAGGGCGCCGCACACTATTGTGCCAAGCGGCACTGTTGGTAGCATCAGCATTCCAAAGAAAGTTGTTGACGGAATAAGCCATGCAATGAAGTTGCCTATAAAAGCCGTTAAACCGCCAATCCATGGTCCGAGAACTATACCCATGGCTGGTATGAGGATAATCTGCGGCTCTATTTTGCTATTAGGTAGACCAAATATTGGGATCCCAGGAAGCCTAGAGACAACAAGTTGCAGAGCTGAGAAAATGCTTATCAAGGCCACTTCTCTGGCACCTATTTTCATCTAGACACCTCATTTAACTTATTATAATACTGTGTACTTTTTTACATAAAAATATAACGATTTGCACAAGAAAAAGCCAAAAAATTAATATTAAGAAAATCCTAAACGTAAAAGTAGATAGTGGGGCGGCCGTCGTCTAGCCTGGTCTAGGACATCGGCCTGCCACGCCGGTAACCCGGGTTCAAATCCCGGCGGCCGCACCAAAATCTCCCAAAAATTCGCTTCTCTGGGACGGTCACCGGGGCCACGTCCACACTCATCCTATACGCCACGGTTAAGGACGTTTACAATAGAAGTGCCGGCTTCTTGGCTTCGTTGCTCTTGGCCACCGCTTTCACCGACGTTATTTTGACGGCTGGGGTGAAGGGCGAGACCTACGCTCATCCACTATACATGCTGCTCATCTTCCTTTTCCTCCACAAGACTATGGCATTATGGAAGAAACCTCTGCTCTTCTCCGTGGCGGGCGCATCCCTAGTTTTAGCACACTACTACACAGCGATTCTCACATCGGCCATATTAGCGTCCATGGGCGCGGCGACGCTGATATTAAGATGGGGGAGGGGCGCAGGGCTTGAGGCGCGCACACTCATATTTCCATTAATCCTAGCGTTGCAGGTTTTAGCTTAC
>JAWBXL010000024.1:0-22909 GCA_038867895.1 Bathyarchaeia archaeon
TTGGAGGGTGTAGATACCTGTTTAATGGTAAACCTAAACCTATGCCAGGGCCTAGATGAAATATTGTGAAGGGCATGTTTGCCCCATTTACCCCTCTGTGAACGGGCGGCCTCTGCCCCTCTTAACCTTCTTTTTTGATGTAGCCATCCTTTTAATTGCATCCGCCACCTCGTCGTATAATGTTGGGAGATCCCATCCGCTTGTAGTGTAGGTGAAAATCTCTTTAGCAGTTCTTATACTGACGTTAACCTCGTATCGCCTTCTCTGACCTTCCATGGACGATGTCTTAATTGTGCTTCTGGCCTCAAGTATGGATGGAAGAAACCTGCCCAGACTATTAATTAATCTGGTAAATTTTGTTTTTGCTGCTTCCGCCTCAAATGGATCGTCTGGTAAACCAATAATATATACAGGGATGCTGGTCTCCTCTTTAGCCAATATTAGCTTCGTGAAATCTCTGTAGGTTATTATGCCATGCAGCTCCTCTCCAAGGGTTACTAGCGAGTATGAGCGGTTTTCACTAAGCATCCTTTCAGCAACATCTTTTATTGGCGTATGAGGCTCACATTCAAGCGGGTGTGATTCCATTATGGCTTCTGCTGGAAAATCTAATAGCTTGAATGTATCTGGTACACCAGCAGTATATTTATCGCTACTATGATTAGTTATCAAGTTAAAAACTATATTCTCTGAAGTTAATATGCCACAAACTTTCCTATCTTTCTCAATCGGTAAATGATCTATCTTTCTTCTGAGCATTATTTCCCTCGCCTTTGAGACCTTTTCGTTTGGAGCGATCGTTACTGGCGAGGGGGTCATAATCTTTGAGGCCTTAACGCTTCCTAAAACGCCCTCTTTAATCTTACCGACTATTGCCCTAATATCAATTTTACCAATTATCGTGTTATCCTGGATTATGGGGAGAGCCCTCAGCCTATAGTCCGCCATTATACGCGCCGCCTCAAAAAGCCTCGTATTCAATGAGAGTTTAGGGACAAAACTTAGGAGGTTTTCAACTTTCATGTTCACCGGATTCTTAGCCCTCAAAATATCTCTTACAGTAGCTGTTCCAACCTTGTTACCAATCCACGCAAAGACCTCATAAACATCCTTCTCTCTCATTAGGCCAATAACCTTTGAGATAGGTATGGATGGTTCGACAATGAGCCCCTCTGACATAAAATCTTTAACAAGCATGTCTTTTTGGGAGGTCAAGATCCCAATCCCATTAAATAGTTATGTAGAAAACCCTTATTATAATTGGCGGATCTCGTAGAAAAATCGCGATCTAATGAAGTTAAACGAGCCTAGATATGAAATTAAAAAATTCCTAATACTGATGTCGAATAGCGCTTCTATTATCTGAACTAAACCAAATATGATGAAGACAACTACCACTTCGACCCGCAGATTTTTCTCGGCAGAATAGAAAAATTCTCCGATAAGTAGCGCGCCTAACCCATCAACAATAAAGAATGCCGCAATGAGCCAAAAATATCAAGCCCACAAAATGACCTAGCTGAAAATATAATTGTGCATGTCTATTGTTTTATCGCCCAACTCAGCAGAGAATAATCATAAAAGACTTTTAGGATTTAAGCCAAATTCTGGTTCATACGGATCTTTCATAAATAGATTGCTGGGAAAATGCATCACTTATTCCTGTTTTAGGCTGTTCTCTAATTTAAGCATCTCACTCAGTAGTTTTGGTTTCCGCTTAAAGTATTCTCTTACAGGCTCAAGAATTTTGATTAGGGACTCAGCCACACTATTCTTTAAGTCTAGTGGATGTATTTCGCCGCGGAGATAGGCATTTCTAAGATCTTCATATCTTTCAAAGGTTACTGGGCCACCATACTTGGCTGGTCTTTGAATCTCCATATAACCCATCTCTGGGAAAACTATATATTTCACATGCTCAAGTATTGGGTTATCCTCCTCCTGTCTAGGCGGGCAATATGCCGCCCTAATCTTCATTCTAATATCTTCTGGCGAGTCATGGATGAAGATGCAGTTCTCCGGCTTGCTCTTTGACATTTTGATGCCTATTTTACGGCTGAGTCTAGAATCCTCGTCGAGTATTCTCTCCTCTTGCTCGGCTGGAACCTGCGGTTTAAGGCCGGACAATAATGGTGTATGAATGCATACGGGCTTCTTCCAGCCCATTTTCTCAGCAGCATCCCTTGCAAGCATATGTGCTTTCCTCTGATCTATGCCTCCACAAGCCATGTCAAGTTTTAGGTGAAATATGTCTGCTGCCTGCATGCATGGATAAAATATCCATGCAGTCTCTATATCCGCAGCCTCTAGCTCACGTCCCATTATGGTAAGCGCCCTCCTAACCCTCAGTAGAGAAGCGCCCTTCGCTATCCTAATAACCTTCTCCCAATACTCTATATCTTTGGCTATATCTGAGGCCCAGACAAAACTTACATTGCCAGCGGATGTTACTCCAAGGGCTTCAAAGCATTGCTTGAAATATTCGCCGCATAAGCGTATATTCTCCATAACGCCGCCAAGCTTATTATTTATCCAGCTATGCCAGTCCGCTAGAAATATTATGAAGTCGAAGCCAGCCCTAGCGATATCCTTGATCTTTGACCCGCAGAGAAGCCCCATGCCAATATGCATTAGACCTGAACACTCGAAGCCCCAATAGGCCTTTGGCCTTGACGCTGTTTCCATGAGATAGCGCAGTTCATCAGCAGTAACTATCTCCTCAGCATTCCGGGTTATTAATTCCATTCGTTCTTCAAGATCCACTTAAGATCACCCAGCGACGCGCGCTATATTACATTAACATCATAAAAATAAAACCTCTTAAAGTTTTATCTGAAGACGCCCTGCCGCCAAGCATTATGGTCGCAGACTTCTAGAAAAATCATCAATCCCCATTGTTTTCCCAGAATATTTATCTTGTATAAAATTAACAAATTTTTGGTATTGGAGGAGTTAAATGATGCGGAGGACTTATAGAATAGCTGTTCTTCCCGGCGATGGCATAGGACCTGAGGTTATAGATGTTACAGTTGATGTTCTAAGGGCTGTTCAGAAATCTGTGAACAGCCTAAACCTAGAATTTATTTATGGTGAGGCTGGATATAACTGCATAGAAAAATATGGGACCAACCTCCCACAAAAGACGATAGATATCCTTAAGAGAGCTCATGCCTGCCTCAAAGGACCAATGACGACTCCTGAGGAGCCGGGGGCCCCTCCAAGCGTGGCTGTGACAATTAGGAAGATTTTTAACTTGTATGCTAACGTTAGGCCATGTAAATCCCTGCCCGGCGTATGGTCTCTTAAGCCAGATATAAACTTAATAATTGTTAGGGAGAATACTGAGTGCCTATATTTTGGCAAGGAGTATGAGGTTGCTCCTGGAAGGGGTGTGGCCCTTAGGGTTATAACTAGAGAGGCTTCTGAGAGGGTTGCTAGAGTGGCATTTAGGCTTGCTGAGAGACGAAAGCACCACTTAACTTGCGTCCATAAAAGGAATATTCTGCGTATAACCGATGGTATTTTTAGAGATGCTGTATTCGCTGTTTCCAGAGAGTTTCCGTCAGTTTACGTTGATGAGGATCACGTTGACGCTATGGCGATGAGGTTGATTAAGGAGCCGGAGCACTTTGATGTTATAGTGACAACAAATTTGTATGGTGATATATTATCTGATGAGGCAGCCCAGATAACTGGTGGCATAGGACTTGCGCCCGGGGCTAATATAGGCGATGATTATGGCATGTTTGAGCCGGTTCACGGCTCAGCGCCCAAGCATGCTGGCAAGAATAAGGCTAACCCGATTGCAACGATTCTAGCAGCAAAGATAATGCTTGATTGGCTCGGAGAGTATGAGGCTGCCAAACGGATAGAAGATGCTGTTGAGAAGGTTCTAAGCGAAGGAAAAATTAAGACGTATGATTTAGGCGGAAAAGCCACAACAAGAGATATGGGAGATGCTATAATCGAAAAGATTCTCAAGGAAGAATAATACCAGTCTACTTTTCCTAGCATGAGGCGGATGAAGTCAGCAATCTTTTTGGCGTCGTCTGAAATGTTTCTTTGTAAAGTTGTATTGCGTAGTTTATAAGTCTCTTTGCTTCCTCAGCGTTTCCCCACGATTTGAATCTAACCCATTTTCTTGGTTCAAGCCTCTTATAAACCTCAAAGAACTCTTTTATCTCCGTCAGCTTGTGAGGATGAATATCTGATAAATCCTTCATCCCATCGAACCTTGGATCCCTGATTGGTACAGAGAGTATTTTTGGATCTTCGCCCTCTTCGTCCTCCAGGGTTAGTACGCCTATTGGTCTAACCTTAACTATGCATCCAACTTCGAGAGGCTCATATGATAAAATCATTATATCGAGCGGATCATTATCGTGATAGTATGTTTGCGGAACAAATCCGTACTCTACCGGGAAGACTACCGATGAGTAGAGGACGCGATCAAGCACAAAGACCCCCCACTCCCTATTATACTCATACTTATCTCTAGACCAGCTAATAACCTCAATAACGGCATTAACAACGTTGGGCGGATCATCGCCCGGCGGAATATCACGCCAAAGGTTAACCATAAAACATATACACCTATTGGAGTTATTGATAAAGAACGGATAATTAAGGATATCGCTCTAAGACTTGATATTCTTATCTGAGCGGGGGATACTATTTCTAATTTATTGAGATTAGTTAGCGCCAACTTTGGTGTTAAGCCTACAGCCAGCAAAACTGGAAGAGATGCTGCTCAAGAATGCCCCTTATAAAGGGGGCATTATTAAAAAAAGAAGCCCGCATCGCCAAGCTAAAAATACTTGAAAACATTAAAAATTTCCTTCAACACGTTTAGGAAAGATTTAATCGGGAGTAATATAAAAGAGTACTTATTAATTCTGATTGAAGAGGTGATGCAACCTGGGGCATGAAATAAGCGTCTCTAAACTTGATTTTGAGAAGACTATCAATGAGATTATTAATTTTATTAGGAATGTGATTGAAGGTTCCGGTGCATCCGGCGTTGTTTTGGGTTTGAGTGGTGGTGTTGATAGTAGTTTAGTGGCGGCTCTATGCGCCCGGGCCCTTAGCGGCGGCAGGGTTCTGGGCGTTATAATGCCCACGAGCTTCACGCCTGGGGAGGATATTGAGGACGCTATTGAGCTGGCCAAGACCCTTGGAATTAATTATATTGTTGTGAATATTGATGAGATATGCGATTCTTTTGTAAAATCTTTAAGTATAGATCCCGGCGACGCTAGAGTAAAGATGCCGCTTGCCAATCTGCGCGCTAGGGTTAGGATGGTGATACTGTACTTCTATGCGAACTTATACAATTATCTTGTCGCCGGGACTAGTGATAAAAGTGAGTATTTAATAGGTTTCTTCACAAAGTATGGTGATGGCGCGGCAGACTTCTTTCCAATCAGACACCTCTATAAGACTCAGGTTAGGGAGCTCGCAGCTCATCTAGGCTTACCGGAGAGGATAGTTAGGAAGCCAAGTAGCCCCCAACTATACCCAGGACATAAATTGTCCGATGAGCTACCAGTAGACTACTCGGTTATAGATTCTATTCTCATTGGGCTACTTGAAAAGAATCTTACATGCGAGGAGACCAGCAGAGTCTTAGGTATTCCAAAAGAGATAGTTGAGGATATTTTCCGAAGACACTTTAAGAGTATGCATAAAAGGCTAAATCCCCCCATGATTAAAGATAAAAAATAAGAGTAAATGCTAAGTACCTTTAATAGATTGTTTCCTTAATTACTTGTTGGTCTGGTGTCCCCATGAAGCTCTCAAAGAGAATGAATGTTATTAAGCCCTCTGGAACAATAGCGATGGCTGAGAAAGCCCGTGAGATCGCTAGGAGTGGGCGGAAAATACTCAATTTAGATGTTGGAGAGCCGGACTTTGATACGCCCGAGCATATAAAGAAGGCTGCCATGGAAGCATTGATGAACGGTTTCACCCATTACACCTCAAGTCTCGGGCTAATTGAGCTTAGAAGAGCCATTACAGAGTACCTAAAGAATAGGAGAAAATTAGACGTGGATCCGGAGAAGGAGGTTATTGTCACGCCGGGAGCTAAACACGCGATCTTCTGTGCCTGTATGGCTACATTAGATCCTGGTGATGAGGTTCTGGTTTTGGCGCCGACCTGGCCGACGCACTTCACTTGTATTGAGGCTGCTGAGGCTACTTCAGTAGAGGTTCCATGCGGAGAAGAATACAGTGTTGATGAAGAGATGCTTAAAAAGAGGATAACAAATAAGACGAAGATGATCCTCATAAATTCTCCCAATAATCCTACTGGTGGAGTATTAAGCGTAGATGAGCTTAAGGTTATCGCCGACCTTGCAGCAGACCACGACCTCCTGATCCTTTCAGATGAAATATATGATGAGATAGTTTATGATGGTGTTGAGGTTAGGAGTATGCTTAGCTTCGATAATATCAGGGAGAATGTTATCATCATTAATGGATTCAGTAAAACTTATGCTATGACTGGGTGGAGACTTGGTTATGCTATAGCAAACAAGAATGTAATTGAGGCGATGAATAGAATACAGCAGAATACGACGACATGCCCAGCGAGCTTCGTTCAGGTTGCTGGTATAGCGGCCCTTAAGGGCCCGGTAGACAGCATAAAAATAATGCTCGAGGAATTTGACCGCCGAAGGAAATATATTGTTAAAGCGCTTAATGAGCTTCCAGGCGTTAGTTGCGTCATGCCTAAGGGAGCATTCTATGTCTTTCCAAGGTTCCATTGCCTAAAAATGCCTAGTTTCGAGGTAAGCATGAAGCTTCTTGAGGAGGAATATATATCTACAACGCCTGGAAGCTCTTTTGGCATGTGCGGTGAAGGACATATTCGCATATCCTACGCGAACAGGCTTGAAATAATAGTTGAGGCTATGGAAAGAATTAAAAGATTTGTTGAAAAATATTCAGTTACATAAAATGGATTTATCGGTGGTGAATGTGGAAATGCCGTTTGACAATAAGTCTATAGAGTTTCTAAAGAAGCTTACAGAATCTTTCGGTCCATCCGGGTTTGAGCGGGAAACAGCAAGGATAGTGAAGGAGTATATGAAGCCATACTCCGATGATGTTCTTGCTGATAAACTTGGCTCCATAATCTTCGTCCGTAAAGGAGATTATGAGAGGCCGCATGTCCTCTTAGCCGCTCACATGGATGAGGTTGGCTTCGTGATATCTGGCATAGACGAGAGCACCGGCTTTCTAACCTTTAATCCCCTTGGGGGATGGTGGGATCAAGTATTACTTTCGCAGAGGGTTATGATTAGGACTGAGAGGGGTGATATACATGGTGTTATAGCGGCTAAGCCCCCGCACTTATTAACTGATGAGGAGCGCCAGAAGCCGGTTGACAAGAGAAACATGTATATTGATATTGGCGTAACCTCCGCTAAGGAGGCTGCCGAGGTTGGGGTTAAAATAGGTGATCCTGCCGTTCCATGGTCTCCATTCATGCTGGTTAATAATGGTAGGGTTGCCATGGGCAAGGCATTTGATGATAGAATAGGTGTCTTTGTGATCATGGAGGCTGTGCGGAGAATAAGGGAGTATAATATCAGTCACCCGAACACAATTTATGCGGCTGCAACTGTTCAGGAGGAGGTTGGTGCTAGAGGGGCCCAGACCGTCGCCCATATAGTTGATCCAGACGTCTGTATAGTTGTTGAGGTTGATATTGCTGGTGACGTCCCTGGAATAAAGCCCAGTGAGGCCCCAACAAAGATGGGTCGGGGACCGAGCCTATGCACTTATGATAGCAGCATGATCCCAAATCAGCCGCTTAAGGAATTCGTTATCAGGGTTGCGAGAGAAGCCGGTGTCCCGCTCCAGCTATCTCAGATAGCTAGGGGTGGAACTGATGCGGGCAGAATTCATATTAGTAGGGCTGGATGCCCAAGCGTAGTCATAGGGGTTCCAACAAGACACATTCATAGTCACGTCAGTCTCGTGAACCTGGAGGATGTAGAAAACACTATTAGGCTTGTAACAGAGCTCATTAAAAGGCTTAGTAGGGAGACCGTTGAGGGTTTCATAGCCATATAATTTATTCCTATAATTGTTAGTGGATCTCAAAGATCTCATTTATAGGAAACAATTAAAGTAGCATTAATGTTAAATATAATTTAGCGTGATTGTGATGAGTTTAAATGAGTTTTTAAATAGGATAAGAGAGGACTTATTAAAGAGGGATGAGATGCGCCAAGAGATACAAATTCTGGCAAGGAAAACAACAAGGTTGGCTAAACAGGCGATCTTCCTGATTCATAAGGATACTATTGAGGAAGCTGAGAGCCTTCTTAGGGAGGCGAGCATGAATATAAGTAGACTTCTCGAATTCTCAAGGCTGCATCCAGAGGTATGTACTGGGCTGATAGAAACGCCGCTACAGGAGTATGCCGAAGCAAAATTACTCTTCGATCTTGTTAAGAATAAAACTCTTATAAATCCAGAGGCTACTGGTGTTCCTGGAGAATTCTATGTTCTTGGATTATCTGATGTCATAGGCGAATTGAGGCGGAGAGCCCTTGATTTAATAAGGAAGAATAGGGTGAGGGACGCTGAGGAATGCCTAAACTTAATGGAAAATATTTATAGTGGGCTGATAGGGTGTGATGATCTGCAGGCATTAATACCAGGGCTCAGGAGGAAATGTGATATAGCAAGAAGAATCATAGAGGTTACAAGGGGAGATGTAACGATAGAGATTAGGAGGGAAACATTAAATAATAGTATAAGAGAGCTGCAAAGAGCTTTGGGATCAATAGCGAGCCATGTTAGAGATGAGTGATCTTAAAGCGCCCTTAAACATAAATTTCTCGCTGGAAAAGGCTAGGAGAGCTCAGATATCTCTATCTAAAATGGTTATTAGGGAGGATCAGATAAGTACGCCGATAAGGTACGTTGCTGGGATAGATGTAGCGTATTTTGACAAGTTTTCTATTGGGGCGGCTGCAGTACTGAGTTATAAGGATTTCAAGCCAGTAGAGGTTAAGCTAGCGATAACCGAAACCAAGTTTCCCTACATACCGACACTATTATCCTTCAGAGAGATGCCAGCCGCGGTGGCAGCTATAAGAAGACTGGAAATCAAGCCAGATGTGTTTCTGGTTGATGGGCAGGGAGTCGCCCATCCATATCGGCTAGGCTTCGCAAGCCACCTCGGCGTAACCTTAAATGTTCCCACAATAGGAGTTGCCAAGAGCCTTCTATGCGGGGAGATTTTGGAGGGAAGTGATCTCTGGAAGCCAATAGTATATGAGGGTGAGGTGGTGGGCGGGGCGGTCTACACAAGGCGTGGAGCCAAGCCAGTTTATGTTAGTATTGGCCACAAGGTTTCTCTTGAGACCGCCATAAAAATAGTCTTAGCTTGCACGAGAGAACATAGAATACCAGAGCCGCTGCATGTAGCCCATATATCTGCTGAGAAGGCAAAAAGAGAAATTTAAGTAAGTTCTGTTCTTTTTTAGGATTACTGGAGGTTTTGGGGTGAATATTGATCACAAGCTGATGGAGGCAATAAATGGAATTAGGGATGAATCGCTGAGAAGTAAGATGCTGGATTTGCTGAGCAGTCTATCAGTTAAAGTTGGGGAGGAGAGATTTGCTGGCCTGCCACTTGCTGAGGCGCCGGCAAGCAGATCGTATCATCACAGTTATCCGGGTGGATTAATCGATCATATTCTCTCGATGCTTAATATTGCCCTAGCATTATGCGACTCCGTGGAGAATATTTATGGGGGGAAAGTCAACAGGGACTTCGTTGTATGCGGAATCATACTGCATGATATATTTAAGCCATTAACCTATGAGCAAAAGGATAATGGGAGATATATTTTCTCGCCGCTTGGGGAGCGCTTAGATCATTTAACGCTGGTGGTGTCGGAGCTTTTGAGGAGGGATTTTCCTATAGATTTAATTCATGTTGTGGCCTCAAGTCACGGGGAAGGAAGCCCAATATCGCCTAAGACAATCGAGGCTCTAATATGTCATTTAGCTGACGAGGTTGATTCAAAGCTGAATGGGGAGATATTGAATGCAGCTAAATATCTGGTTAGGGAGGCGACTGGAGAAGTATGGGAGAAGATGGACTCTAAGACCGCCCTGAAGATTTTAGCTCTGAAGACTGGGGGCGGCTGGGACGGACTAAAAGCTGGGATCGAATCGCTTAAGAAGAGCATGGATGACAAACAAAAATCTTAGCAAAAATTGGACGTGCAAGCTTAGGCTCGGCTAAAAACATTAAATTGCATTTTAATTGAGAAAACAGTTTAACTATTCATTTTACGAGCTTTTAAGTGTCTAGCCTCTCCTCCTATCGTGAGACACCTACTTAAGCGCCTGGCAGGTTAAGCTCTAGTATCTCGGCGCTCCGCTTTTCCACGTTTAGCACCGCGATTGTTGCCCGACCAGTTAAATAGCCACATGTCTCGCCCGGGTTTACGATAAGGGTCCTGCCGACACTATAAGTTTCAGCCTTATGAGTGTGGCCGTGAACAATAATGTCATAGTAATTTGAGTTGATTAGAGCTTTAAGTAAGATTTCTTCTTCCCCATGTATCAATGCAACCCTTAACCCACCGACACTCAGATCAGCAAACTTACCGTAGAGTTGGGCGCCGATCTCCTCGAATCTCTTCCTTAAAAGGTTATGGTCACCATCATTATTTCCAAAAACTCCGATGAGCCTAGCTTTTAGGGGCTTTAAGCGTAGGACCGCGAAGGGCGCAATGTAATCGCCCGCATGGAGAACTAAATCGACATTTTCTTCATTGAGCCGCTTGACAGCTAAATCGATCGCCTGGAGCCTATCATGGGTATCGGCAATTATCCCAACTCTCTTAGCATCGATAAACATGTTCTTTCCTCCATCATTTTCGGCTTAAAATCTAGTCTTCTGCCAATTCGCCTTTATCCGCGCCTAGCTTACTAGTTTTATATTTTGTGAAGCCGCAATGGCCACATGTATAGCGGTCTCCGTGGTCAGCCATAAAATATCCTGGACCGCACCTATCGCAGAATGGGAGAACCCTTTTGAGTTTCCCATTCTCAATCTTATAGATTGAGGAAATAAATTTCCCTTCCTTCCCAGATTTACTCTTTGGCATCTATCCTTCACTCCTCTTTCTTTTGTGGCGCGTTTCTAATTATTATATGTTTTGATTCAATAATTTTAGCATCTTCTGGCGAATCATAAACATGCGCTTCACCCATAGCAGCCATGGTTCCAGTCACGGTCTCCATCTTCCTTATGAAAATTCTATCAACATCAACTTTGAGCGCACTAGCCAGTTTCTCTCTAACCTCTAGACGTGATGGAGTCGAACCTTTTTCATGCAGTACCGTAAAGAGCACTTCATTCCTTCTAAGTAATTCGTTACGTTTATTGCCCAATATCTTGATCTCCAATACCATCCCCCTTTTACCCTGCTGACATTATATATTTTTCACTTAAGATCTGGCTTATATTCCATTCTCCTTATAACCTCATGCACTTTTTCTTTAGACTCCCTATTAACGTTTATTACCACTACTCCCTCCCCAGGTTGTCCATACATAACTATTGAGTTCTCGGGGGCTAGCAGAACTGCAACGATTGTTAAAAGGTCTTCCTCCCCATCAACCAAGACTTTAACCAGCCCATTAGAGTTGATTGCCTCGCGTATAATTTGCCAAGAATCATCCGTGATTGCGCCAGCCGGATTAGACAGATACAGGGTTTTATCAGCCCTATAATTTACTGGCTCAATGGGTTTACGCATAGCCCTATTGTCTATGATGAAAACATCCACCTTTAAGCCCCCTTCAAGGAGGCTTTTTGAAACGATATCCCCCACAGTTATAACTTTGCTCGGTTTAGCATTCTTAATAATTCTACTTATGGCTTCCACAACTTCACCAGTTTTCCCCCTTATTAAGGATCCAAGCGGCTTTTTCAGCTCCTCTCTAAGATCCGGTGTAAGTATATAGGTTCCCACTCTACCTCACTTTAATAGCGTATCGACCCTTCTTACTAATCTTTAAGGTTTTAGCTACAGCTGAGTTCTCCGGACTAAATATAAAAACTATGCCACTGAAGTCCTCGCTTAAGTCCGCTGATCCACAGTTTGGGCAGGCTTTCTCTTCAGTTATATAATGGCACTTTCTACAGGCTCTTTCAACCATATAAACGTCCCTACGCTCCCTTCTTAACCTCTTTTGCCTCCTTTTCCTCTAGTTCTCCTCTAGCCTTTTTAATATCCTCCTCGATCCACTCAATCTTCCCCAGAAATGGTTGTCTAGCGGTCACCCCAATTTTACCGAATCCAGCACTTTTACTCAGCGAGACCGCAGTTATCCTAACGCGCATCCTATCACCAATACTCACTTTTTTCTTGGTCTCCTTTCCCATCAAGACCCCCTGTTTTTCATCATAGGTTATGAAATCATCCATCAGCTGAGAGATATGTAAAAGAGCGTCGACAGGACCTATCCGAATAAACGCCCCGAAATCAGCAACCTCAACGACATCTCCCTCAACAACCTCCTGAATCTTCGGTAAAAATGTTAGGAGTGAAAAGACAACCTTATGATGCGTCGCCGCATCTCCCGGAACTATTTTTCCAACGGGGGAAACATGGACTTCTGTAACGGCTATCAGATAGCCCAGCTCCTCATCTATGACACCCACATACTTCATTTTAAGTTGCTCTAATGCAATCTTCTCAAGAGGCTCATTGAACTTGCTGGGCGGTATACGAATAGTATCTTCAACGGTTACCAGATTAAACGTATTAGTTCACTCTCCAATAGAAAGATGCCTTCATCAACAGTAAATATATTGAAAAATGCTTATTGAGAAGTTACTTAAAAACTTTTTCAAGAACCTTTAAGATGCTACTCGAACCTTCTATCCACTATATCTAAAACCTCTGGTCCGGTTCCTATAAGCGTCACCGGTATTTTTATCTCGCTCTCTATCCTCCTAATAAAATCTCTGGCTTCAGCAGATAGATCGCTGAATGACTTTGCACCCTTACATTCTGGGAACAGAACATCAATCTTAGTTATGGCTGCCTGTGTAGCGCTGTTGAGCATAACTGCCCTCTTAGCCAAATCGAAATTAAAGGGGGCAGCCCTCCTCCTTCTACCGGTTACAGAGGCTATCTCAGCCCAACCCCTCCTTTCAGCCTCCTCCCAAGATATCTCTCCTGGGAGAGGCCCGGCGCCAACCCTAGTAACATACGCCTTAAAGACAATTATAACGTCACTAACTTTTTTCGGCCCAACACCAACATCCGAGCACGCAGCCGATGCCGTGACATCCTTAGAGGTGACATATGGGTATGTTCCATGCCAGAGGGATAGGAAAGTTCCCTGAGTCCCTTCAATTAGAACGTTCTCGCCGCTATCAATAGCATTATTCACCTCCAATGGCACATCGGTCAGAAACTTCTGTAGCTCCGGAACATCCCTAGCCATCCTCGCCCTCCTCAGAACCCGATCGGCATTACATGGTCCTGTCCCACTTCCAGTCGTTCCTATCTCGGATGCTAGGTGCCCGGATTTATCCGCCTCTATATGCTTCGGCTCTATAATTGCGCACTGAGGGTCAAGCCCAGCCCTATCCTCAACATTAAGGAGCTTAACCTCATTTAAGAAGACATTTGGATCGACGATGACGCCTGGACCTATCAGCAAGCGACACTTTTCATAAACAAAGGCGCTTGGAACCATGCGAACCCTAAATGTTTTATCTCCATAAACTACTGTGTGCCCGGCGTTTGGTCCCACGCCAGCCCTCGCCGCCACGCTAACCTTATCATTTAAGGCTAAGTACGAGATTATTTTCCCCTTCCCAGTATCACCAAAAAACCCGCAAACAACAACTGTGCATGGCATACTAAACAACCTTTCCTTTTTACACACTACTAAGAAAAATTTCTTAGAGATAAAGATTTAACATTTTTCTAATAATAATGGCTTATTAAGAGTTTGCGGGTGGGATGGAAAAATGAGGGTGATTAGGATTATACCGGTTACTGGGATGCCGATAATTAAAGAGGGGGATGATTTAGGGCTTCTTATATGCGAGGCTGCCGCTAAGCAGGGCACGCCCATCGAGGATGGTGATATAGTCGTCATAACGCACGTCGTGGTTTCGAGGGCTGAGGGAAGCGTGGTAAACCTAGATAATATACTTCCATCGGAGTTCGCTAAAACTATAGCTGAAAGGTTCGACAAGGATCCAGCGCTTGTAGAGGTCATTTTGAGGGAGTCTAATTCGATTGTACGCATGGGCGATGGCCACATAATAGCTGAGACTAAGCATGGTTTCATATGCGCCAATGCTGGAGTAGATAAGTCAAATGTCCCCGGCGAAAGAAATGTAGCTCTTCTTCCAAGGAACCCGGATTTATCAGCCCAGAGGATAAGGCAGAGGATTAGGGAGGTAACTGGTAAGGATGTCGCCGTAATAATCTCCGACACCCATGGCAGACCTCTGCGTGAGGGCGAGATAAACGTTGCTATTGGAGTGGCTGGGATAAAGCCTATACGCGATAGGAGAGGCGAGAGAGATCTGTTTGGATACACGCTTAGAGTTAAGCGGACGGCGATCGCGGACGAATTGTCCTCCGCGGCAGAGCTAGTTATAGGGCAGGCTGACGAGGGTATACCAGTGGCAATAATAAGAGGCTACCAATATGAGCGAAGCGAGGATGCAACCGCAAGAGATCTTATTATGCCTAGGGAAAAGAGCCTTTTTATATAAATAGAATTTTAGGTTAAAAGCCCTTTTCAATTAAGGCTTCAGCCTTCTTCAGGTCTAGGGGAGTGTTAATGTTCATGAGCGTAAACATTTTCGGGTCTATCTCTCTAATAACTAGCGTCGATACATAACGAACATTCTTTAGAAGCGATATCATCGCCCGCATTCCACAGTTGCTTTCCTTAAGGGATCTTCTAGCAGCATCTAACGCAACCTCAGTCCTATAGACAGCTTGGAGTGGCTCCACATAACCATTGGGCCATCGAGGAACAACAGCGTTAACGCCAATAGATATGTCAAATAACAGGTCTACGACCTTCTCGGAAATAAATGGCGTATCGCATGGAAGAATAATCGAGTATCTGCCCCCCGCATTCATTAATCCGGTATAAGCCCCCCTAAGTGAACACTCTGGAAAACTTTTGTCATCAATTATTATCCTAGTCTCTTTTGGAAGCACTTGAGAGTATAGGGGGAGCTGAGAATCATGTTTTAGGCAGACTATAATCTCATCAACAATATCTTTAACTTTATTGAGGACATATATTATCATTGGCTCATCGGCCAGGCGGATGAGACCCTTATCAAGCCCGAAGTCTCTTGAGATTCCGCCGGCAAGTATTATGGCAGATTTATCCATTATTTTCTCTCCCAGTCTTTTATTCTGGCTATAACATAATCGATTATCTCCCCAGCTATATTAACGTCTGTTACCGTCTGTAACCCCCTCCACCCCGGCTGGCTATTAAGTTCAACTATAAATGGTCCCCTATCGCTCTCCAAGATATCCACGCCGCTGACCTCGCAACCAATAACCTCAGAGGCTTTTACGGCTAAATCCTCAATCTCCCCCGTGGGCTTATATTGGACTGGCGTAGCCCCCAAGCTAATATTGGTCTTCCAGATGCTGGCAACCCTACGCATAGCCGCTATAACTCTTCCGCCCAATACAAAAAGTCTCAAATCATGGTTTCCATGCGGTATATACTCCTGAATATATAGAACTTGGTGATGGAACTCTAAAGCCCTAAATATCCTCTCGGCAACATCTGGATCTGACACCCTAGTCGAACCTATTCCACGAGAACCGAATATAGGCTTTACAACAACGTCCCCGCCAAGATCATAAAAAGCTCTTAGGGCCTCCCTCGCATTCTCGGTTACCACTGTCCGGGGAACCGGTAAGCCATTCTCCTCTAGAAGCGCCAGGGCATGATATTTATCTACGGAGCGCTCAATCGCGTGGGGAGGATTAATCATATAAAGGCCTAGCCTCCTCAACCTATGTAGGAGGTCCATTCGAAAAATTATTTCCTCAAGGGAGCCGCGCCCAATTGGCCGGACAATTATCGCCCTCAATTCTCTCAAGACATCTATGTCTCCAAGAGAGACCTCCGGCTTAACGCCCACCCTCGCCGCTAAATCCCGAAAGCTAAAGCATACTGGCTGAAAACCGCGTTTGGCAACAGCCTCTTTTAGCTGCGCCGTGCACCAGGACTCTTCATTTCTAGTCAATATGCCTATCTTTTCCATACATTTCCTCGCAAATAATTCCTATCCGCCCAATTATAAATTATATAGCATAGATCCATTCACCCTATTAAATTAAGCGGCTAAAACTTATATTGACACCTATAGGTTCCTTCCACACCCCTTTATATCTAGATTTTTGTATTAGTTAAATAAACCAGCTTCCAAGGTTTATTGAGATTATTAAGAGGAAAGGTGTTCTCTTATATATGCTTAAGAGGACTTGGAGATGAAAACTGTATAATGGTGCTTAACCTTGGAGGTCTATGTAGGCACATCTGGCTGGCTTTATCTCTGGAATAAGGGTGGGAGCCTCGAATGGTACATCAGAAACTCTGGATTAAATGCCGTTGAATTAAACATGAGCTTCTATAGGTTTCCCCCTCAAAGCGCCATTAGATCTTGGAGGGCTAGGGGCTCGGGCCTTAGATGGGCGATTAAAGTGAATAGGATGATAACGCATGTCTTCAAATTTAATGAGAGAGCCCTTAGCAGCTGGAGGGGATTTAGGAGTCTCTTTGATCCCATGGATCAAATAATAGACTTCTACCTCTTTCAGTTACCACCATCAATAAAATCATCTTCCATGCCAAAAATAGAGTACTTTATTAATAGTATTGGTTTGGGGGAGCGCTTCGCCCTAGAACCGAGACACATAAGCTGGTTTAACAATAGTGAGGTTGTTAATTGGGCGTCTAGAATTGGCATGACTCTGGTAAGCGTTGATTCACCCGATTTCCCCCTAGAAATTTTTAACACAAATGGAGTTGTTTATGTTAGGATGCATGGGAGAATCGCATGGTACTCTCATCATTATACGGATGAGGAGCTCCTAGAAGTTAGAGAGAAAATCCTGGAGACCGGGCCTAGGAAAGCATATATTTTCTTTAATAATGATACAAATATGCTCGAGAACGCCCAGCGGATGCTATCCCTCTTCAAGTGAAAATCCCTAAATTATCTTTGCTTCAAGATAGTTCCTGTGCGCCTCAATAACCCTAACATTAACGAACTCCCCAAGCAGATTTTTCCGGCTCCTCACAACTATTGGCTTATAGGCGTGATTCCTCCCGATCCATGAGTCACCCGGCCCCCTCTCATCAACCAGTATTTCCCCCTCCCACCCAACCCAGCGCATATTCATCTCAAGCGATATCTTTCCCGCCAGCTCTGTTGCCATGCGGCTCCTAAAAGCAACCTCCCCACTATCATTCTGCCTCATCCTCGCAGCAGGTGTATTCGGCCTTGGAAAGAACTTTGATATATTAACAATATCTGGCTTAACATCCTCAATTAACCGTAATGTCCTCTCGAAAGCATCCCTGCTCTCGCCTGGAAAACCACATATAATGTCTGTCGCAACAGTTACGTCCGGGATCACCCTCCTAAAGAACTCAACAACCCTCTTAAATTCTTCAACAGTATATTTTCGGTTCATCATCCTTAGAACTTCATCGTCTCCGCTTTGAACTGGAATGTGAAGGAACTTGAATATATGTTCGTCTCTATATGCAAGTATTAATTCTGGGAGCATTTTGATGGCATGGTTTGGATTCATCATCCCAACCCTAATGAAGAATTTTCTATTAATACCGCAGCACTCTTTGAGTAAATCAACAAGACTTGTCCCAATATCTACTCCATATGCCCCATTATCCTGCGATGTTAACCAGACTTCCCTAACTCCTTCGGAGACTGCTGATCTAACCCTATTAACTATCAGCTCCTTTGGATAAGAAAAGAGACTCCCCCTAGCAAACCTAACACAACAATAAGCGCATGCACCTAAACATCCTTCAGAAATTGGTATAATTTCAATAACTTCATTAAGCCTGACTTTAGGCTGCTCCGGCTTCACTATCGGCTTCTCCGAAAAAAATACTCTATTTTTTTCTCCGCCCTCCGCAGCCTTCAACGCCAAGAGAATCTTATCAACACTATATGGATCTAATACTGCCGAAAAATTTGGCGCTGCACTCATTATCGCCTTAAAGTTTATCTTTGGCAAACACCCAGCAACAATAAGCGGCTTATTAAGCCCATCGAAGAAGCGTATTCTTCCAACTACACGATCCTCAGTAGGCTTCTTCACACCGCAAGTGTTAATTAAAATTATGTCAGCATCCTCAACCCTATCAACAATCCTATAACCAGCATTAACTATGTAGGCAAGCATTATTTCTAAATCAGCCTTATTCGCAGCACAGCCGTAATTCTCAATATAAATAGCTTTCCCCAAACCCCTAACCTTTCTATCAACACTCAGTCTTACTGAGACCATTCCTTCCATAATTTTTAACTCTAAAACAAAGAGAAAAATTCCGGTGATATAAGCTTGCCCCTCAACTTTTACAAGAAATTGTCTTAACTTGTATAGTTCAGGAGATCACAAAGTGACTGTATTTCTGGCAATATTTTGAAGTCTATGAATAGAAATCTTTATAAAGTAAAGGCGCGGAGATGTTTGAATCATATTTTGTTATTAATATGTAGGTTTTATGCTTTTTAACACACGATCTCTTATTCTGTGGTGATAGGGATATGAAACTGATAACCATCTATCTTCCTGAACCATATTTGGAGGCATTAGATGAGTTGGTTAATAAGAAGCTTTATCCTCATAGGGCTGAGGCTATTAGGGCTGCTATACGCGACTTAATTGAGGTTGAGTTATGGGGAAGGAAAAGCCATGTCAAAGCTAACCGATAGAGCTCTGCAATATGTGTGGAGTGAGAACTTGCAGGATGGCTTAAGAGAGCCCGGCTTCTGCCGGATAATAGTTGTTGGCGTTGGCGGTGCTGGAAATAATACTGTGAGTAGGCTTATGGAGGCAGGTATATCCGGAGCCGAGTGCATAGCAGTAAATACTGACCTCCAACATCTAAATGTCACGCATGCTCATCAAAAAATCCTAATTGGCGAGAAGCTCACCCGCGGCTTAGGCTCCGGAGGTGATCCAAATATTGGCAGAGCCGCCATCGAAGAGTCTATTGAGCAGGTCGATAAGGTCTTAAATGATGTTGACATTGTGTTTGTGACTGCTGGCATGGGCGGTGGAACTGGCACAGGAGCCGCGCCAGTCATCGCTAAGCTTGCCCGCGAGAAGGGTGCTATAGTTATTGGTGTCGTTACAATGCCATTTAAGATAGAGAAGGGTAGGATCAACATTGCCATTAAAGGATTAAATGATATGCGTAGGGAGTGCGACACGGTTATAGTGATTGATAATAATAAGCTGATGTGGCTTGTGCCCCACTTACCAATAAATGAGGCTTTCAGAGTCGGCGACCAGGTTTTAGCCAATATGATCAAGGGCATAACTGAAGTTGTGTCCATGCCAAGCCTGATAAATCTTGACTTCGCCGACTTTAGAACAATAATGAAGCGTGGCGGCGTCGCTATTGCCGGCATAGGGGAGTCAAATGCACCTAACAGGGCTGAGGACGCTGTCCAGAAAGCTCTTAGGATGCCGCTCTTAGATGTGGATTATAGTGGAGCTAATGGAGCGTTAATCCACATAACTGGCGATGAGAACCTGACAATTGAGGAGGCGAATATTGTCGGCGAAATAATAACTCAGATGATGAGCGATGATGCGCTCGTAATATGGGGCGCCAGAGTTGACCCGAACCTTAAAGGCGCCCTTAGAGTCACACTTGTGATGACCGGGGTTAAGTCGCCATATCTACTCAGCGGATACGGCTCAAAAACTCTAGAACTATATGATCTGGATCCAGAGACCGCGAAAAAGTCCGAGAGTATTGAAAGGATTAGCGCAAGTGACGTTGGACTGCAGAAAATCCCTGCCCTTAATGGCTAGCACCCTCTTTTTTCCTTACTGATCTAAAAATATTTTTCATTCTAAGCATGAAGGACATTCCAGCGCCAAGCGGCGTGGTTAACCCCTTCTTTATTGACTCGACAATCGAGTCTACGCTCCTCTCTTCAACATTTATAAGCGTGTATGCTAAACCGATAGCCTCCACTATATGCGAATCACTTCCAGCGGTTTGCGGCAGGTTATATTGCTTGGCAAACTTCTCGCATGCTTTAACAAGCGGCTTAAATGGAAAGAGTGAAGAGTTTATAACTTCTATCGCGTTTAAGCCAAAAGATAGTATCCTTGGACTTAATCCTATTCCATCCTTAAAGAAGGTCTGCGGGTGAGCGGCTATGGCTATCCCGCCAGCCTCATGAATCCTCTCAATAGTCTCCTCAACACCCAGCCCCCTTGGAATAGGCTCGGTAACGTTTAAACCTATTATGTGGCCCTCTTTAGCAGAAACTTCTATACCTGGTATCACTATTGGCCGATCCTCCGGCTCCAACTCTAAAACAATTTTGCATGCTTCTAAAGCCCCCTCCACAGTATCATGATCAGTTATGGCAACACCATCCAGATTCTTCCTCTTAATTTCTGTAAAAAGATCCCTTAGAGATATACTACTATCGCCGGAATAGCACGTATGAATATGCAGGTCAATTTTAACTGGCAACTTAAATCACTATCTCACTTTGCTTCCAGGCTTTATTGGTTCCTCTGGCCCTATAAGGACGATTCTGCCCTCATCTTCGGCGGCTAATATCATAACCTCAGACTCTATGCCAAACATTTGCTTAGGCTTTAGATTTACCACAACAGCAACATATTTTCCCTCTAGATCCCTTGGCTTATAGCACTTTGCTATTCCAGCCACAGCAGTCTTAAAGCCCTCGCCAATATCGATCGTCAGCTTCAGTAGATTCTGTGATCCTGGCACAGCTTCAGCCTTCACTATTCTTCCAACACGAATATCTATTTTTGAGAAATCCTCATAAGATATTCTTTCCAATCTTTCCCTAATCTTCTCAAGCATATTTTGTAAATCCTCCTCAGAAGCATTCACCTTCGTGAATAATGGTTCAGCCCTTTTGATTCTATGACCTGGGGGGAGCGGCTTATAAGCGTCATCCCAAGAAACTTTGCCCGGTAAGTTTAGCATTTCACGAAGCTTACATGTGGTTACGGGTATAAATGGATCTAATATGATTGATAAAGCCTTAACTATCTGGGCTGAAACATATAATGTGTTCGCAGCTACTTGTGGATTCAGCTTGATCGTCTCCCATGGTTTCCTCTCATTTAAGTATTTATTTCCAACTCGACTTAATTCAATAGCCTCCCGAAGGGCTGCCTGAAGCTGACAGTTCTCAAGCAATTCATCAACAGCCTTGACCTTCTCCCTAATTATATTCAGTGTACTCTCATCTAAACCATCTAAGTTTATTGGGGCTGGAATCACGCTATCAAAATGCGTATTTATGAATTTAAGGGCTCTATGTATGAAGTTTCCAAGAGTATCGTTTAGGTCAGCATTCACCTTCTCAATAAATATTTTCCACGTGAAGTCAGAATCCTTTGTCTCCGGCCTTATCGATATCAACGTGTATCTCCAGTAATCAATTGGAAACATTTCAAGAGCCTCGTCTATCCATATACCTATTCTCCTACTCTTTGAGGATTTCTGACCAGCAAAAATAAGCCACTCGTTAGTGCAGACGTTCCAGGGCAGATTGTAATCCTCATGCGTAGCCATTAGAAGGGCTGGTAGGATCAGCGTGTGGAATGGTATATTATCCTTTCCTATAAAATAGAGGGTTCTTGCACTCTTATTAAACCAGTACTCTCGCCACTTATCACCATCACCATTCTTCTTAAAATACTCTATCGTCGCCGAGACGTAGCCTAAAACGGCATCAAACCAGACATATATTGTTTTGTTCTCAGCGCCATTAAAGGGCGCAGGTATACCCCACTTGTTGTCCCTAGTTATCGGCCTAGGCTTTAAGCCCTCCTTAAGAAGGTTTAGACTGAAGTTTCTCGCGTTCTCTGGGAGCCTCTTATTTCCCTCTATGTATGCCATGAGTTTATCCGTGAACTTAGGCATATCAAAATACCAGTGCTTAGCCCTTCTTACCTTCGGTCTCTCTCCGCATATAGTGCACTTTGGCCCAATTAGCTTGGTTGGCTCTAGAAGACGCCCACACTGCTCACATTGGTCTCCACGCGCACGCTCATATCTACAGTATGGGCATTCCCCCTCAACAAACCTATCTGGTAGAAAGCGTCGGCACCTTTCGCAGTATGGTAACTCGTCCTCCCTAGCAAATATGTAGCCGTTCTCCTCTATCTTAAGCATAACGCTCCGGACAAAATCCTTATGGACATCACTCTCAGTTCTAGTATAATTGTCGAATGATATAGCCCACTTCTCAAATAAGAGTGAAACAATCATATGGTTTCTGTCGGTCAACTCTTTAGGCGATATATTCTGTCTTATCGCCTCAACCTCTATCGGCGTGCCATGCTCATCCGAGCCACTTACAAAAAGTACCTCTTCGCCCTTAAGCCTGTAATAGCGGGCGACAACATCCGCTGAGAGAATGGGCAGGAGATTTCCTAGGTGAGGTATATGATTAATATATGGCCACGCGGATGTAACTAAAACTTTGCCGAGCTTAACGCACCCCCACTAGCAAAATAATCTTAAGATCTTATACTTAAATGAAACGCTCCTAAAAGATATTATCCTATGGCTTTCTTATCTATTATTT
>JAWBXL010000025.1:0-20302 GCA_038867895.1 Bathyarchaeia archaeon
GCCCGTATTCGTCTGGGTTATAGAGTATGCAGTCAAGCCAGTATTCAGCTAAGTCTCGCGCCGTTAAATTTATTCCGCGGTCTCTAAGAGCCTGAAGCCAAACGAGCTGGATCTCCAAGTCATCGTTCGGTATACCACCCTCAACAAGCTTAGGGTACCACCAAACATTAAACATCTCATCCCGCCCATAAAGAGCCTCCAAAGGTCCACCAAGGGTTCCGCCAGCATTCTTGCCCAGCCAGCAGCCATAAACCTTATCCCAATAAGTTTTCCAGCTAATACGTAATTTCATAAAGACCCCAGAAAATAGAGAGGTAATTATGTCCTTATAAAGATTATTCAATGTTTTACTATGACGACGTCGCCTCAAGTTTAGGAAAACATCTTTAAAATTAAAAAATAGAGAAGGAGAAGAAAGAGGTATTCTAACCCCAATTTGCTTGAATATTCGGAATAGCGGCTTGAGTTATGGCTTGAACTCCAGCGACAAGATAGAAGAAAGATTGTCCAAGAAGCAGTCCTGCGATTATTGGAATTATATATTCTACTGTGCGTTTAGGACCGAAGGTTCTGAAGAGCGCAAACTTTAACGCTAGCGCTATTATTACGCTCCAGAGCATATTATTCATTGCCCAAGGAGATATAGCAAACATCAGTGGATGAAGCCAGAACCATGGGAATTTAGACCGCATAAAGGCAAGCACTATCGATATTATGGCGCCTGCTAGAGCCCATGGAATCGCAACATTAAACGGTAAACCCTCAGGACCCCCTAATGTTCTAATTCCTGCATCCAAAGTTTTTGTCCAGCCAGTATGCCACGTGTTTGCAGCATATTCTTCCAAGTGGATGAGACCCATATGATTAACCAACCACGTGTCAAATATTAAGAACGCTGGAATTCCAATTATTATGAAGGTCATAAGATATTTTACAACATCCCAGAGATTGGCTCTGGAGTCATGAGCGAATTTATAGACTTGCGCCCAGAAAGGTAAAGCTGGCCCGCAGTTTGTATGTCCAGAAGTCCAACCCCACGGGCCGGGCACCAATATATTGAATGCAGCCAGAGCTGTATTTCTCTGCGGAGCTTCCCAAGCCCAAAGTCCAATGGAGGCGCCGATAGGCCATGTGAAGGTCCAAACGCCTAACGACCATTCACATCCCCATGGTCCGAATTCGGAGTATATTCTAGCAGTCGATATATTAAAGATAGCCCACATAATGATGAAGATTATCACCATTAATGGGTTCACTCCAATAGCTGACCATATTCCAATAAAGATGATGACCATTATGATCCAGAGTGTGACGCCTAGCTTCATTGGGATTCCATGCTCCATATAGGAACCCTTTGTAATAGCGCTCAAAGCTTTTTTAATGCGATCTCTCATAGTCCAGATATACCATAATCCTAAGCCTAATGGGAAGCCATGAAAAAGCATAACAGTCCATGGAAATATTGGCTGACTTCCCACGCTCCAGTAGCTTGCATATGGGGTGTAGGGGATCCAGCCGAGTTTAAATGCTGTAACTGGATATATTACCGAGAATATCAGCCAACCCAATATTAAACTTACCAGTACATCGTATGGAACCAGTATTAGCCAGAAGATTATACCAAAGTATATTGCACCGTAGAAGAATGCTCCGGGAAGTATCGGTTCTGTGAAGGGTCTTAAATCGAGCCAGTAAATGCCGAGACCCCACCCAGTTATCGGCCACCAGGGCGCAAATAGCATGGCTATATAGATCGGTAACGTAATTAAGAAACCTACTAATGCGCATATCCAAAATATTCTTGTTTTAACATTTGCAAAGTTGAACAGCAGCGAACGCCCTTTTTCGTCTCTTTCAGTATAAGTATTCACCAGGAATATTGAGGAAACGGTCATTGGGAAAACTAGTTTTTCTGTGTCGACCCATTGGGGTCCAACGAATAGAAATGTCGTAAGCATATCGAGTATGAAGAATGAAATGTACACCAGAGACCAAGACACTATTGGGCCAATCCATACGCTCCAATTTATAGATTCTCCTGGAAACATCTTTAAACCATTCCAAACGATCTGCAGAGCTCGTTCATCTCTTGGCATAAACCATGTTGGGAGATTTAGTTCTTCATAAATTGGTTTTGTGGCTGGAGTGTTCATGGCTACGAACGTGTAAGCTCCAAAAGACCATGATGAAACCACATCGAAAATGTTGCATTCACCAGTATGATTAGCAATCCATGTTTTTCCGCCGAAAAGGAACATAGTAATTATTAGGAGGGCGCATTCCGTGGCATTTAATCTAAATCTTGGACTTATCCTTCTTAGCGCCTCAAGTATTATGAAGATATAAAGCGGTGTTACGAACCATCCGTTAACAAGCCACCACTTGCCTGTAGAAAGAGTTCTAGTTAGATATGAGATGAAGAGAACAACGAAACCAATAAGCAACCATAGAATCAATCTTCCGATGGAAGGTAGCGCTCGCTCAACCACTTTCTCTTCTGCCATTAGAAGCTCCTCCCTATTAATTAAAGAAAGCCAAAAATTTATAAGGTTTATGGTAAGAATCTTCAAGTAATGATTTGATTTTTCATTTATCGTCAGAATTGCTAAAGTAACTTTATAAGTATTGTCTCTCATTTCATCGTCTTAGAAGCGTTAAAAGGCATAAAATTATTGATGTTACCCCTATGAAAAGATTACTCCACTTCTTTTTTCCTTGATTCAGAATTTTAATGTTTGAAAACGCGTGCGATAGTGTGCTTGTTAACATCGTCACCGTTAAAGGTTGAAGCGAAAATATTATGCTATAGACCAAATACGTCGCCATCCTTTCAAATGACCCTTTCAGAAGTAAACTTAGTATTGCTGAATTAGTAAGTGAGGAGAATGGGAAAACCAAAACCGATACGATGAAACCAATTATAAATGTTGCAAAATCTTCACGATTACGCTTTTGTAGAAAATTAACTAGAATTCTAGTAGGGGAATTGTCAAAAAATTTTAGGCTCTCCAGTATACCGATAATTAGGATTAAAAATGTCATACAACATTTCAACCATAATAAATTAATTCCAAATAGAGTAATACTTTGTAAAAAGAGCCCTATAAAAATCCCGGTGGAAAAGAAGATTCCATTTCTAAACATTTTTTCTTTCTTAATTTCAAAGAAGGAAAGGGAAAGAGAAAGGAAGGCAAGAACATAAAATCCACATAGACTTAGCATGTCATTTATGGCTAAAAGAGCCAAGGACACAAATATCAAAGAAGGTGTAGTAGTATTTTTCGTCTTAAGGTTTTCTTTTTTGAATAGGCTTGAAAGCAGCTCTATTATTTCTTTGTCAGGTATCGTTCCAACAGAATGAGTTTCTCCCTGTATATACACGTAGACCACCGAAGAAACCTCAGCTAATATTTGTTCAAAAATTTCCTCAGACATCACTCCTAAAATTATTGCTGTCAATTTACTGTCCCTGAAGATCCCGACGAGCGGAGCGTAGTAATACTTCCTAGAGATAAAAGAGTTAACTATATTCATAATCCATTCATAGTAAAGCATGTTATCGTCATGCTCAATATAGTATGTGATTACTTTACCATACGACTGCATCTTCTGAACAAAATTTTGAAAAGCCACGTATGTATAACATTCTATGCAAGGAGTAGGTGTATAAACGTAGAATTCAAAGTTTAAGTAATTATTCGCAGAAATGCTTAAGGCGAAAGATATCAGAAGTATACATAAAAGCACAAAGTGAAATTGGAAAAATCTGACCATGTCTTTGCTACTCTCCTGATTAAAGTAATGTATACTTTAAGTCCTTAAGATCCTTCACATTGCTCCAATATATTTATTTAAATAAATATATTTGAACCTTAAATTTATTTTCCAGAATTGCCCATTTAGGAGGAAACTATGTGGGGACATTATGCAATGACTTAGCAATTTCAAAGTATTTCCTTTTTTCTTGAATTGGAAGTGTTTTCCAGAGCATTATTTGCTTCCTTAAATCGTCTACGAAATAATAGTTTCTAGAAAGCCAACTGTCATAGCTACCTGATGCTCTCTCTATAGAGACGTGAAAAGCGTAGTTTTTATCCTTTTGAGGGATCCCTTTAAATGTGACTTTCTGATTTATACCCAACTCCGTGGGCAACAATGAGACTGATAATGATAGAGATAAAGATTCCCTATGTATTGGTGATACATAATGAACCATGAAATTGGGTTTAATGGCACCAGCACCCCCATAATATTCCGAAAGAAAAGCAAGTAACGCTAGAACTTCTTCTTCCTCCACTATCCTAATTGGTAGAGGCAAGGTCCATACGTCCCCTACGGGTTTCGTAACTGGTCTCCACTTGCGTTCAAGAGATGGTGTTATTATTTTAGCTGCTACTATCGACGGATATATTGATGCGCTTAGACAAGCAATGAAAATCGCTGCAAGAGAGATAATGACGAAAATAGAAGTAGTATTAAAAGCAAAGGATTCGGGAAAAACCATGATAAATATAGTATTGAGACAGTATCCTAGAAGGTATCCTATAGTGACGGTTATCGCGGCATACGCGAGAGATTCTGAAATAAACATTAAAGCTGCATTTGTCGGTGAAAGTCCTAAAGATGAGTATACATAAATCTCTTTTCGGCGTTGCTGTAACCCCCCAATTAATACGTTTACTGTGGATATGACTATTATCGCCAGCAGAATCCACATAATGTTCCAACCTCCTATACTATAGGATGTTACCCTTGAAAGACCTATGGTAACTGTTTTATGGTGAACATAGACGCTTAGGTCTACGCTTAGAGCTATTTGCCTACCTATCTCTCTAAGCTCTTCTAAGCTCATTTCATGTGCTGGAAGAAGAACTATACTTGAAATAAATCCACCTAAATTATAGGCTAGTTTCCACGGCACTATTATAACATTGTTAATGCTCATCCATTGCGGAGGAAGATTTTCATTCATACCTACACTTTCTCTTGCAAAGAGCGAAGAGCTATAGGGAGAAGCTGGAAGAATAGGTGTTTGAACATCAAAATCTGTCGTTTCAAACGCATCATCTACTATAGCTACTACTGTTAAATTCATGCAAATGCTTTTTACAAAAATGCGATCCCCTAAAGTAACATTAAGTAAGCTTGCCATACTTTTCGATATAATACAGCTATGAAGCACATCTAATCTTGGGATTCCTTCTATAACCCACCCGTCAAATAGAAGATTGCTTTCTTCCGTTGAAAGCCCTAAGAGCACAACGGGGCTAATTATTGTAGATTTACCTTTAGGATTCACTATTTCCACGCTTACTCCATATGGATAGATTGCTGTAGGATACAACCAAACTCTTGGAGATATATAGAAAGAATTGTTGGCAAAAGCTTCTAATGCTGAGACAGCCACTATATCAAGATTTATCCCTCTATGTTCCGGTGGAAATCCATATTGACGCTTTAGTAAAACTCCATCATAGAGCGGTTTCTCACTATAGAGGGACGATTCTTGAACAGCTATTATCTGGGAAGCTGAGGTAAAAGCTGTTTGGGAAGCGACAAAAATTGTCAGAGTTAATATTACTAATATAGTTGTGAGGGGTCTTCGTCTCATGTTATCTACGGATACGCCAAGTAGATGCACTAAGAGAGAAGTTTCATCTCTTCTCACAACATGTCTTCCCATAATTTCAGTAGCTGTACGCTCCATTAGGCTGCTGCCGCTCTTCAAAATTATAATTCCAATAAGCATCGTCATTAGTAGCATTCCAACGCCAAAAATTGCCATAACTAAATTTTGCATTACCTCAAAGACAGGCGTTACAAAACCAAGCAAAATTAAAACCACCGACATGACAGCAGCTATGCCAGCTATCTTTCTCAACCCCTCGCTACGAAATATAAGCCTTTCAAGAAAAACTGAGGAGAAAATAGATGTGAACACGAAAAATAAGACGAAGTTAGAAACGTCGTTGAATAGAGGCATTACGCCACTCTCATATGCCTTACTTAATAGGGCCAGAGCAACTAGTGAATAGGCATAACCTTTATCGTAGGTTCTATTGGCGAAATAATCTTTTGCCTTCATAAGGCAACTGTAACCTCTATTGATGAGCTCCTCAACGCCTCGGTTCCTTATATTCCTACTGCTTAGTATTCTGTATCGTCCTATGGAAAGGTAATATAAGTCCTCAGATGCCTCTAAACTAGTCTTATATATTACTAGGGGTTTCGTAATAGTGTATCCATAGCCCTCCGTATTCTCTTCACTACTGTTAGTTAGTAAAATCAGAGGTTTACGTAATTCCACGCTATGGGGTGTAAAAGCAACAATAATTTCCGCTCCGGGTTTAACGAATACCATCCCTAAACCATAATAGGGTGCAAAATATCTTCCATAAAAGACGGGATATGCTTTAGTTATTTGATCATAGACCCCCAAAATGCTTGGAAAAGATGAGAATGGCACGGCTGAACGCCTCATCAGTCGAGGATCAAAAAGATCAAACAAAGTTACTTCAGTGCATCTGAAAACTGGAATTAGTACACTGGTGGGATGAGATATAGGATAGACAGATGTAGTTATACCACCAGCTAAACCGCTTGCTGTCCCATAAATCCCTTCATCAACAGCATAAATTATTGATCCATCATTTTCATCAAATTTCCAAGCATCAAGACCATGTGTGAGATAAGGAGCTAACCCATGAAAAGTGAAGGTACCGTTTTCCTTTGAAAATGTATAGCGGGAATTGAAAGGCCAAGTCAAATATGCGTTTGGATCCGATGAAGGTGACCCCCCATAGTATATTCTAACTAATGCGCCTTCAAGTGGCGTATACCATCCTTTTCTAACGTCGTACTCTGCTACAGTTCCATTTAGTGTTACAAAGCCAAATACGGCTCCAGCTGCTATTCTCAGTCCTGCATACCCCCAAAGTACTCTTCCAGGTATTAGGTATGGTATTCGCCAATCTCTTTCGTTCGCAAATCCGGCAATTGTAGCCACTATTACTTTAACCTGAGCCCTCAAATTGTTCCAATTGATAGAGTCCACATCATTTAGAGGTGTGAAAAATGTCCAGCGGTTTGCATACTGAGTGCGCATTGTAAAGCCTATTAAGCCCACTCGAACAGCAGGCTGAGTAGCTAATTGATAAGACCATATTGATCCACCTATAGCTTGTTGCGTACCCCATCGCATTGAGGCTAGATTATACCTTACAAACTCCTGGGCATTAATATAAGACAAATATTTTTGTATAGAAGATTGAACGGGAACATATCTATTAGCTATCTCCGTGATATCACCGAACCAATAAGCGCTTCCAGTACCACTTCCAACTGGAGGACCAGTATATAAGATATCAATTTTATCACTATCTGTAGACAAATCTAAATCCATGTGTAATAAAATGCTTTTTTCCCCCAGCTGAACCTCTTTAGAGAAGAATACATGTTCCGCCCATTCTGTGGGTCCCGCAATGCATTGATAGAAACCCGAAAAACCAACAAGCCATACCGACCTTAATGGAGGATTTTTCCCAAAATATCTGGCAATTTCTAGCAATATAGATATTCCTAGCGAATCTTCAGCTCCAGGCGATATTGCTGGAACAATGCTCCATGAATCATAGTGGGATGAAATCACTATTATCTCGTTACTATATTTAGATCCATTAACGCAACCCACTATATTATAGACAGTAACTTCCTTCCATTTCATTCCACTATAGATTGTGACCTCCTCATTATTTGAGGCAAGTTTCATTAGAACATAACCATCTTCTTTTTTAACAAAAAGTCTAGGTACATTAATTGGAACCGGAATAGCTTTTTTAAGAGCTTCCAACGAATTTGTATGTTCTGGCTCAATAAACACTATAGCCTTAGCTCCCAGCCTAACCGCGTTAAGCCAGTTATCTTCAGAATTAAAGTCCATGAGAATAATCGCTCCCTCAACATCGAAGCCGTTAAAATTGCTCAGATCGCCGCGACCTACATAGAGAATCTTCCCTTTAATTCCTTCTAGTGTTGTAGCGCACGCTTGCGGACCATTAGGCCATAATGAATAAGCACTTATGTTTTCTCCATATTTTGTTTTTATCCATGACCCGGAATCTATGGGAACAGTTATATTATATTTTTGAACGATCACAGTTAATCCAAATTCTTTGAATTTAGAGATAATATAATTTGATGCTTCATAAAATCCCGGATAACCTGTAACTCTTGATTTAAGATGAGAAAAATAATCGATATGGCGCCTAATCATAGAGTAATTTATGGCGTTAACAGCGTCTTCTATTATTGACTTGATTTCTTCCTCAGAATTATTTGACGCTGATATAAAAATAGGAAAGATTTTTATGAGGCTCACAAAGAGTAACGTGCTGAGAATTAAACTCAGTAAAAATCTTTTTCCCTTAATTGCAAACATATTGTTTTTCACCATGGCCAAACCCACGCTGCTTTACTCATAAACATAACAGACGTTAACAATAAGATTAGCATTCCTTCACCAAGCATTTCGCCAGCAACCACAAATCCACGAACCCTAACCCAATTATCTTTTCCACCAAATATTCGAGGCATTAAGAAACGACTTATTGCGGCACCAATGAAAAGTGGAATTGATCCCACAGGTGTGTAATATGGTCCCATAAATAATCCTAGTGGAGAAAACGGTAAACCAATCTTAGAAAGAGCATCGCATACAAACGCGAAAATTAACATGCCGCCCATTGGTATAAATATATGGTAAGGTGTGAACTTTAATTGTCTTGTAGCCGTAAATACATCTATTTGGGCATATTGTGGAAAGTTTATAACAGTAACGGGATAAGCTGATGATGGAATTGGAGCTATACTCCAGAATATATTTAGGGAAATAAAGCCCATCACCGCCATAAGAATAGAAGATATCACCATTAGTTTTATTAAGTCCATTGGCTTTGTTTCTGCTTGCAACGCCACTTTTATCTGTTGCGCAAGACCAGGAGAAGCCCCACCGGCCATCACTGGCTCAAATACAAACCCAGCATATCCTTGGTAAGGTGTCAAATATACGAGGCTTTGCCAAACATAAGAGGGAGCTACAGCGAAACCAATTTCCCCCTGCGCAGCCGTTAATACTAGAGATATCATAAAACTATAGATGACAGATGCGAAAAATGGAACTAAAAATGGGATGTCTGGCAATAAATAGTGATGTAAAATCACTGAGGAAAATGTCGAGCCTAAAAACATGATTAATAGGGTTTTAGTCGATGGGAAGCCCAGAATAGATTCGCTTTCCCTCGTTTTAGAAAAGAGACCTTTAAGAGCGCCAAGAATACCTCTTTGAGATTTATAGATCATGAATATTGCCGCAGCAAGTCCAAAACCTATTTGAGGAGCAAACCATATTCTAACCAGTGATCGGTTCTGTATGGAAATGAGACCCATACCCTTAAAGAACTCCTCTTTCCACTCCGGAAAGAGGTGTGAGAAAGATGTCGTGAATAATGAATTTAAGAAAATCCATATTGTGAGCGAAACTATAAGTATATATACCGCGCCACTAAATGGAACCATGAAACCACCAATATATGAGCTTAGTAGTGTGGATATACCGAGAGCTGCCCCTGGAAGAAAATCTTTTGTGACCCAAGTTAGGTCATAAAAAGGGAAAGGAATGAATTGTATATTAAGAATTATCGGGCCGACGTATGTTAGTAGACCCCATACAATTCCCGGTATCATAGAAAGTAAAGTTATCTTGGTTGTTTCAGGTTGTTTCTCGCTAATAAATGTTACTAGGGCGAGGTCGACGCGTGCAAAAGGAAACTCATATCTTTCAATTTCAACATATATACGCGCCATTAACATACCTAAAGCGAGTTCAGCAATTAAAGCTAATGCGAACCTAATAGTGTACACCATTATTGACGGAATAAAATCCCAATGAAGAAGGGATCTTTGCATATAAGCTGAGGAGCCAAAGGGAGGAGTAAGCCATTCGGGAATTAAAAGGGCTAAAGGCTTTCCATTAATACTTGCCGCCCAAGAAAATGGGGAGTGAATAAAGTAAGATCTATAAATTATCCAAAAATAAGGTACCGCGCTAAGTGCGCCTATTGCTGAAAGACCATAGTACACCATAAGAATTTCTTGTTTTTGAAGCGGTTGAAAAGAGTAACGTATTAATTCCGTGAAGAGAAGCGTAGTGAACAATGCTGCTATTCCACCAAAAGTTCCTCCAGTAAGAAGCCATAAATACATGGATATCGGCGCAAAGATTATGATACCTAGTGTTACAAAGAATGTTGCTCTCTTAGTTAAACCAGACTTAAAGCGCTCCGCCGTCATATAAGTGTGCACTCACAATACTTAGACATAATAAGCAAATTGAAGCCCTCTTATATATTTTTTGGACTAGATCTCGATTCCTGTTATTCGCACCCCCGTTAATCTTTTCCATAGTGCCTCCAAATACTTTAACTTAAATTCTCCGCTGAGAACCTCGTTATCTTTCCAATTATTTTAGGAGAAGGATTTACCATTAAAGATGTAAAAGTTGAACATAAACCTATTGGAAAAGAGGGAAAGTTGTGAAGATCACCATGTTTAACACAATTCAAGTAGGCAGCGGGGATCACTCCCATGGAGGAGAAATGCTGTATTAGAAGTGTTGGCGGATAAGATCAAAAGAAGGCGGGAACCTTTTTTAGAGCAATTAAATTGTGGAAAATAATAACTTAAAAATAAACAAAAATAAATTGGATTGTTTTGCCGGCATTCCTCTACTTCCATAGTGCCATTAAGTTTGGTATGGAGGTTGTAGTCATCACTGATATCCCTACAAGAAGGTATAGGGCTCCCAGTCCAAGCGCAATTCCAGCTATTATTGGCACCAAATATTCCATTGTTCTCTTCGGACCCAGGGTTCTTTCCAAGATAACTCTTAGCGTTATTCCAATTATCATGTTTGGCCATCCTTTCCAGCCGCCGCTGCCGTCGAAGCCTATAAGTACACCTAATGGGTGAAGGAAGAACCATGGGAACACTGTTCTCAGCCACCCGACAACTACTATTATGGCAGCCCCTATAATGAGCGCGATCCATTGCTGCCATAATGGAAGGTAGCCCACACTCCATGTGAGACCTCTATTGCCAGTATCAATTGCTCCGGCGACAACACCCCACCAGTTTATATCCATTCCAGTCTCGCCAGTATTTGCTATCCCCACATGACAGTTTATGTAGGTGTTTACCACTAGAGCAAATGGTATTAGAGCTATTAAGACTATAATTATGTAAGTGAAGACTTTTCTTATGTCTGCGCCTACGCCCTTAGCAAGCCCATATGTTACTGTTGCTAGGCTCTGGCTGAATAAACCATTGCTCTCGTATGGGCCGACGCATGTTCCCATGCTTGATGACGCGAAACCATAAATTGCCAATGCCCGATTAATTTGTGGCGGCGTATCTGACCATATGCCTAAAGCCGCCCCTATTGGGAAGCCGTAACGCCAAGTCTGATATCCATGGCAGTCAGCCGCATACCAGAAGGCTGCAGCGTAGTAATATGCTCCACCTATGTTCACCAACGTGAAGAGAATGAACCAGATTATCATCATAAAGAGGTTGCCGCCAGCAGCAGTCCATATACCAATAAACATTATCGTGCCAATTATCATCATAATCATTCCAAGTCTCATCGATATCCCCTCAACCTCAAAATCCTTACTGAGAGATTTGAAAGCCTTAATCCATCTCCCTCTAGTTGTCCACAGTATTATGGCCGCTAAACCAAGATATGTCCCTATTCGAAACTCGCTATGCGGAAATGGCCATGTAGCTCCGGGGTCAACGCCTGGAGGTATTAATCCCGCTCTTGTCACAAGGGGTCTATATACGAAGCCTATAAGCAGGCCGATTATTGTTATTGTTAATGAGAGGTCAATCGGGAATATTGCGTAGAGCAGGGCGTTATATATTACAAGAGAAGTGTTTATTTGAGCGTTAGGCAGTACATCCTGGACAAGGGAATAAAGTTCAATCGGGTATGTTCCGTATCCTCCGCCGATAACCCCGCCTAATGGTATTGCTGGGAATAGCTGCGTGGCAATATATGGAGCGTTAAGGATTAAGCCGACCGCAAAGGCTATCCAGAAGATTTTGTTTCTGGTAATCTTGAGGTTTGTTAACCTCAGCCATTCGCCTTTCTCCCCGCTTTCAGCGGTTGGATAAACCTCGTTTATAGTATATATTGCCGGTATAGCCATTGGGAACTGGAGCCTTTCAACCTCCCACCAATGTGGGCCGAATATCTGGAATATCATAGGCCAACTAATAAGCACTATGGATATTAAAATAAGGGACCACGCCACTATTGGACCCACAAAGACAGACCATACCGGGTCTCCGCCGCCATTATAATAGAGTGATGTAGCATAATCATCTTGTGGAATAAGCCACGCGGGTATAAGATGGGAAATATATTCTCTCGCCCATGTTGGGAAATGCCAACCGCACATTGCTGAGCTAAATGATCCAGCAATATTATTGTAGAAGTTAACTTCGCTGCTTCCACTAAAGTAATACCATTTTGCAGTGAAGAGAGCTAAAACGTACATTAACGCAACAAAGAACTCTTTATTAATCACTATGCCCTTCTTTCCCAAATAGCCTACTAAAAGCAGCAGGTAGATGTATGGGATAAAGGTGCCGGTCACAACCCAATATTTGGTAAGTGATAGAGATCTTGTAAGAAAGCCCCAAACAAAGCAGATCCAAGCAATAACTATCAGCGCGATAATCTCACCGATAGAGATCCTAGCCTTCTTTGGCACAACTTCAACACTACTCACTATCTTTTCCTCCCGAAAACTTTTTCTCCCCTTTATTCTATAAATTTCTAAGCAATATTTAAAGATTTTTCTTTTAAAACCAGGTTAATCTCAAACATAGATTTCATCCTTTTTAGAGAAAAAAGGAACGTTAGAGAGAGGATTTGCCCATTTTCAGAGCCTAGACAAATACTTAACGTTATTTCTCAGTTTGGAGAGTAAGCGCTATGAATCAGCATAATGATTGTTATTATAAGCCGAGGGCTTGTTCCAATGGTATCTAAAAAGGCTTATTTAATTATTTAATAGCATTTAACATTCAAACTACCTATAAAATAAGCAACATGAGATATCTTGCATTATGAAATGAAACTAAACTAAAGTATTAACTGTAATTTTCTATGCTTTGTGCCGCTTTTATATATTTGTTTCTCTGCTCCGGACCCAACCCTTTCCAAACCAAGCATTGTTTTCTCACATCGTCTATAAAGGAGCGGTTTCGAGTCTCCCATAGCTCAGGCGGTCCTGTCTTTCGCTTAAGTATAAGGAAGAAATTAAATTCGCCATTCTCCTCTCTGCCTTTTATTATTGCGGTTTGCGTTATGTTTGTTTCTACAGGTGTTAGGATTACGTCAAAGGTTATCTCCATATTTTCGGCATTTATTTGAGGGGTACTAAGTATTCTGAAGCCGCTTTTTTCAGCTCCAGCTCCCACGAAGTATTCCTCAAGATACTTCAGAATCCCCAATGCTTCGAATGCTCTAGCTTTAAGTGGCAGCGGAAGCTCCCATATATCCCCATGAGGACTTGTAGGCGCCCTCCACTTCCTCTCTAGTGATGGTGTCACTATTTTTGCGGCGAGTAATGCAGGATACATCGATGCTCCCATGACAGTACCTATTATCAAGCTCATTGATATTACTACTGGAATCGATATGAAGTTAAATACGAAGTTAGGAGGCATTAAACCCATCTTTATAAGGGTTTGGTTTAGGGCAAAGCCTACTAGATATCCAATTATGGTTCCGCCAAACCCTAGGGTCACGCATTCTATAAAGAACATTGCCATAACTCTGCTGGGGGATAATCCCAGCACTGAGTAGATTTGTATATCCTTTTTCCTGGATAAGAAGCCCCCCAGCATAAAGTTTAAAACCGAGAGCACAATTATAGCGACTAACGCTATTATCATGATATCCCAGCCTTGGAACATATATGTGAAGATTCTTCTTAGCCCATATGCTGAATCCCTAATGCCTACATGAACAGTTAAACTAGTTGTCGACGTTATTAACGACGCTAGGTTTTCAATTTCTTCTTGCGCCTTTTCTGTTTTCGGTATTAGGGCTATGCTTGATATGAAGCCTCCACGCTCAAGCGCAAGCTGCCACGGAATATATATTACCTGCGCCGGAGAAACGGGGGATGGTTCCATTCCGGCGGGATATATTGTTGCCTGTAGAGACATGTCGTAGGTAAAGCCTGGATCTATGGGCAAGAAATACTTACCATCAAAATCTCTTACCAGTTCAGCGAAATCTGTTATCCCAACAATGGATAACTCCGCGTCCAACCCTTTCACAGTTATTCTGTCACCAACTTTAACATTTAGAGTTCTCGCGATGTCAGATGGCAAAATACATTGATATTTCCCCGTAAAAATCCCTAGGCCGTCAATATGATTCCCTAAGATTAATCGTAGTTCTTCCGATGTGACCCCCACTATAACAAAAGGTGAAAGTCTAAATCTTTTTCCCTCAGCATTTATAAACTCTATCACAGGTAACGTCTCAGGATATTGCGGCTGCGGGCACATCCAAATTCTTGGAGAGACTATATATTCCTCGCCAGCTAACCATTTGACATGCTGTAATGTTAAAATATCGAGAACGCCACCATATGATTCAGGCGGCATCCCATACATGTTTTTCACTAGTAAACCTGTATATGGTGGCGAATACTGATAGGGGCTTTTTAGGATTGCATATTCATATGATGTAGAAGTGAATGCGGTTAATGCTGCCGTGAAGCACATTATGGAAACCAAGGCTAATATTGTTAGTAGAGGTCTCCTTCTCATATTCTCCACAGAATACGTTAATGTATGCATTAAAGTATCTACTCTACCTTTAGTAAAAACATGCTCCCCTAAGACGCTCACTCTAATCTTCTCTAAAAGATCTCTTATATCAGTAATAAAGATTGCCAATATTACTATAAGAAGAAGGAGAACACCGACACCTATTATAGCCATAATGGAGTTGGACATTACTGTGAGCGCTGGGTGAACGAGGGAATAAAGAAAGAAGAAGAATAACATTAGCATAAAGATTCCAAGGAACCTTTTATATGACGACCATTGAAGAACTACTCTTTCAAATAATATCGCGAAGGGAATAATAAGGAACGAAAAGAATGATAAAGAAATTGATGCCTCATTATAAAGCGGCATAACAGCGTTTGAATATGCATTATGAAGGTATTGTATAGCAAGGATAGCTTGATGATACGCATCTTCATAATTCCGCTTTGACAATGATTCGTTAGCCGCTTTTACGTAAAATTCGCCCTTCTCCAGCATTTGCTCCGCATAGGTCACTCTAACCCCATATGAACGGAAGTTTTCGTACCTGTGCTTAATCATCCTATACATGTCAATCATAGAATAATATATGGTAAAGGGTATGACTATGTTTTCTGAGACCACGTATCCATTTCCTTCCGGATTATCATTTGAGCTATTGGATAATACTATGATTGGCCAAACGCGCGCAGCAGGACTAAATGTTATCACGATCTTTTCGCCCTTTTTCACGTAAAGGTTTGCAATGCCATCCGCACCGATATATGAGGACATGAACACTGGAGTTGACTTCGATGCAGCTTGATAGACCCCGAACCCAAAACCGAATACCCCCATGACCCTTCCACCCCACGTCCATGAAGCAGAAACATATTGATTAAAATAATAGTGGTTGGGATTTCTAAAGTCGCGAACTACCAAATTCCGCATCGTTCTAGTATCTACTAGGTCAAAGATTGTTACCTGCTTGGCTTTAAATAATGGGATAAGCATGCTCACACTAGTGCTTATGGGAAAAACTTGCGTCCGCAGGCCACCCACAACTCCTTGCGCTGTTCCATAGAAGCCATAGTCAACAACATACTCGATTTCATTCTTATCATTGAAGCGGAATGCGTCAATCTGCCAGCTTACGTATGGGATAAGACCATGAAAAGTAAATTCCCCCTTTTCATCACTAAATGTATATCTGTATGCAAACGGCCACGCGTTCGAACCTTGTGGATCATAAATCCAGAGTCTTACTAGAACGTTAGGTAATGGTTCATACCACCCAGTTATATTGCTAAATTCAACGGTTTTACCTTTTAAGACTACAAAGCCCACTACTGTCTGGGCCGTCATGTACCATCTTTTCGGGGTCGCATCCCAAGTATGCGGCAAACCTGCCCTTGTGTCCAAGTTTGCGAAGCCGTTTATTATTGACGCGACCACTATAATTTGAGGCCAAACGTTTTCCCACTTCACATTAGTATCAAGTGGACTAAAGGATAAAACCCTTCTTGCATATTGCGTTTTAAGCGTTATTGCCATTGCCGTTACTGATAGAGATGGCTCTGTATCTAGCATGTAGAAGTCGGTTTGTGTGCCAAATCTCGAGTCAGGAGTAAGACCATATTTTACGAGATCTTCCAGTTTTTGTGCAGCTAATGGTATATGGATGCCATTGATGCTCGTTATTGGAACATTTAAAAATGTTTCGCATAGAGATCTAATCCACCCAAAACGTACGGTCCATGCTGTTGTTAGTGCGTAAATTGTAGTCCAGGTCATTGTCCCCCATCCGGTTTGCGGCTGCATAGAACCATAAATCGAGCTTAGATAAAGGATATCCAAGCTGGGCATATCGCTTGAGATGTCGATCCCTATCTGTAGCCAAACATTCTTATCGGTGTTTAAGAGAATTTCTTCAGTAAATTCCACAGCCCCAATCGTACCTAGCCAATGTCCTGAGTAAGCGACAAACCACATTGTCTGTTTTGGCTTGATACTCTTAAAGTATCTAGCTAATTCTAGCAGAACTGATACTCCTATGGCATCTTCAGAATCCGGTGCAAGGGCAGGTACGATACTCCATGAATCATAGTGGGCTGATACCATAAGTACGTCGTTTAGAATCTCCCCCTCCAATATTCCAATAATATTCTTAGCCTTCTTATTCTCCCAGCGCATATTAACGCACATAGTAACGCTACCGCCGTTGTTGGCAACTTCAATCAGTTTCTCTCCAACCTCTCTCTCAACGTAAAGGCGCGGGAAACTTAATGGTGCAAGAGAACCCTTATCAAGCGCCTCGTATTTAGTTGTTGACGGTGGTTCAATAAAAATTATCCCTTTGGCGCCAAGCTTTGCAGCGTTCACCCAATTCTTACCAGAGTTAAAGTCTAAGAGAACTATTGAGTCCTTAACTTCTAAGCCGTTCATCTCTTTCAAAGTTCCCTGCCCAGCGTAAAGTAATTTGCCGGAAAACGTCCCGCTACTCACTGAGAGCCCAGCATGAGGCCAGAGGGCGTAGGCCTTAAATGTTGAACCTGCATAGGGGCCTTGATCGACAGTCACGTAAGAGCCTAAGTCTATTGGGGTCGCACTATAATATTCATGTATTTTAACCTCAAGACCCGTATTGTTAAAGGATTTTATTATATAATTTGCTGCTTCATCGCATCCAACGTAGCCTGTAACCCTTGTTCCTAATGAAGAAAAGAAATTAACATCTGATTGTATTCTTGAGAAATTAATTTTGGATATATCCACTAATGATGGGGAGGCGACTGCACTTGGGTTGTAGTTAAGTGATTTATTTGCAAGCATATCTTGTGATGCCAAAACGAATATCAGAGTCATAATTAATGAGAAAGATAATGTCTTCAATTTCTTATTCACATTTTTCATGTTAAATCACCACGGCCATAACCATGCTGATTTAGATATTAACGCGAGCACAACATTAAGCATGAGCATTAATCCCTCGCCGGACAGCTCTCCAGCTACAACATAACCCATTATTCTCCTCCATTTTTCACCAAATATCTTGGGGCATATATATTGACTCACTAGAGAACCGATAAACATTGGCAGAACTGATTGAATAGGTAAATATAACCCCATTACTACGCCAATAAATGAGAAGGGAAGACCAAATTTCACATTTAAAATGTCCCCTACTGTTAGTATTATGAACAAAATTAAGGCTGGAACACCAATAGTTTCTAGTGAAACATTAAGTTGCCTGGAGACTATCATTGCATCAGTATATGCTGTAGTTAGGGCTGAATAGACGGTAAATGGATAAGCTGATGATGGAATTGGAGCTATTCTCCAAAAGAAATCTAACGAGATTAATCCACAAAGCTGAGCTGATAGCGAGCCCACTATCCATATAATTAGCAAGTCTCTAGGTCTCAACCTAACAATTGAAGCTGCTCTAACCTGCTGAGAGAAAGATGGGGGAGCATAAGCATCTAGAAGCGCTGGCTGAAAAATGAAGCCGGAATATCCTTGATAAGGTGAAAGATAAACTAGGGTATGCCAAGTCCAGCCTGGGAAACCTGGAGGTATGAAGCCCACTTGACCTTGGAACGCTGTTAAAGCGATGGATAAAAAGAGGCCAAAGAAGAAAACATATATTATGGGAATGATAATATTGACTTCAGGCACCATAATATGGAAGTATAAGACCGAGATTACCGCTGCTCCTAACCATATGAGTATAGCTGTTCGCATAGATGGAAGACCAATCATAACTTTTAACTTTGAACCTCTCTTACTACCTAAAAACAATTCTTTAAACGCCATAAGAATGGGTCTTCTAGCCTTAAACATCATCAGGAAAATAGCTGTGGCTATCATGAAGCCTATTTGGGGGGCAAACCAAACTCTCAGATACGAGCGGTTATATACTGCAATTAAGCCCATACCCTTAGAGTACTCTTTAGCCCATTCAGGAGCAATATTTGGAAAAGTTGTCACAAAAAGCGAGTTAAGAACCAGCCATACTAAGATTGAGGAAAATAGCATGTAAATTGCGTGGTTGAAGGGTATAATTAATGCGCCGAAATAAGAGGATAACACTGTTGTTATTCCAAAAAGAGCCCCAGGCATAATTTCCTCAAGGACCCAAGTAAGATCATAAAATGGTATAGGTATTACAACACCTCCCAGAGAATGTGGTAAATAAGCAATCGCCCCAAAACCAAGACCTATACCGAAAGCTAAAAGAAAATAGTTTGAGTACTCCGGCGGTCTTTCAGCTAGGAAAGTTGCCATAGATGTATCAACCATCGCATATGGGAATGGATATTCAAGTTTCTCCACATATGTGTAAGCAGATATCAAAGATAAAGAGATGCTTAGAACAAGTACTAGGACGCTCCATATAAACCAGACTATCAGCGGCACTAGGAAATCAGGCTGGAAGAGGGTGCGAATACTATGAGCAGGTGATCCGGGAGGCGGAACCAGCCATGAAGGTATAAATTGAGCTAATGGTTTTCCACCAATAGAATATAGCTCAACAAAAGGTGAATTAACGAAATATGATCTATAAATTATATTGTAGTAGATTGGTAAAGCGAGTCCACCCCATGCCGCCGCATAATATAAAATCAGAATCTCCTGTTTTGAAAGTTCCTGCCTAGTAAGCTTAGATAACACTGAGAATATTATCGTTATGAAAAAAACTGCGACCGAACCCTGAATAACACCAGTTATAAAGTAGGAATATATATTTACCGGGATAAATAGAAAAATTGATGCTATCATGGCAATAAGAACTCGCCACGTTAAACCACTTCTAAACTCTGCTTCACCCACTAAAGGGCACCTAAGGGATAATCTCTACTCTCTGAAAATGAATCCGAAGATATAAATTTTTCTCAAATTCTTCTTAAAATTCAAAATCACTCTTGTCTCCCTCAGATATCTATTGAGTCTGAAGTATATAAATGATGTCAGAGTTAGGGTATTGGTGCCGCGGGCCGGCACATACCTTTCGGGTCCAAATCCCCTACACTCTTTAAGCCCTCGTTCTCGATATTTTCTGTGTAGGGGATTTGAGCCGTCATGTTGATCACAATTTCTTGTAAGCGTGCTTTTTCTTTATAAACTTTTTGCTTTTTGCCTGATGGTTTTTCTGAGGGTTTGGATCGGCTTGTCCACTGGGTATTCTACTGCTATGCGCTGGTTTTGTATGATTATGTATCCTTCCCTCGCCAGCGCCCTTATGTATTCTCTTAGCGCTTCTTCCTCCTCCTGCGTTATGCCCTCCTGCTCGCATAGGATCCTGTATGATGAGAGGGCGTCTTCAACCGTGATGTAGGCCCTGTTTTTCAGGGCTTCCAGTATGGCTAGGAGGAGGGCCTGCGCGTGGATGTCTAAGTCTTCTGGGTAG